>JAITXH010000087.1 GCA_031284845.1 Puniceicoccales bacterium
GTGCCTGGAAGTAAATTATTTTCCCGGTAAATTACGCCGTCCATATCAAGAAGATATGCCGACCTAGCTGGAGATGCCTGAGTCATAGCGGGGAGAGTGCACATTCCATGCCAAGTTTATAGGAACATGGAGCATTGGTAAGCAAATTTACCAACTTCGAGAAATGGAGAACCCCCTCAATCTCTTAGGTTAATCGTCCCTGAAAAAGCTGTTTTTGAGATACGTCTAAATTGCTATGATGCGATTTAGACAATACCGCCTCTAAAGCACCTCAACGAGCAAGTCTGAAAACAAGACAAAAAGGAAGTTCAACAGCTTCCTCAGGTTGAACGCTGCTGCGTTCAAGATAAAGTTGTGTTCGTTGCTAAGTCCACCGTGCAGACGGTTACGTTCTAGCCGATAATCACTCTTCAAGTGACCAAATATCGGCTCTATCGCACTCCGCTGTTTTAGCTATGTCCATTCGCTTTGGCTCATTTTACCGCGACGAACTTGATCAATCGTGACCTCTTCCGTCCTCTGACTCTTGTATGGCAAACAATTGGCGTTGGGGATCAGATTTCTTTTGGAGTGGTTTTATGTGATTTTTATTGGGTTTCGGCATGAATCTTGCCAAAAGTGCTAAAAAAACAATAAAAACTTAATCACAATTTATTGGTTAAAAAGATATTAAATATTTTTCAGGCGTGACTAAAATAAGTTATCTCCGGGATAGGACTATCTGTGCGGGGATGAGAGCGTTTCCCGGTAAAGCTGTCGCGCTAATCTAGTTTTTTGTCTGCGGGCATCACGATTTTTTAAGCCCTTCAAATATACCGTAGAGGGTCGCCGGAGCCGGTCTCGTTTTCCGCAGGCGCGAAGTGGAGGGTTTCCAAAATGCGCAGGCGGCGTTCGACAAATTCGGGAGCGTTGCGGACGCGGGAAAAACCGCTGCCGATGCGGATCTCCTCCTGAAGCCGACCCGGACGCGTGGTGAAAATCACGATGCGGTCGCTGAGATAAAGGGCTTCGTCTATGTCGTGCGTGACGAGGATGACCGTGGTGCCGCGACGGCGGATGAGGGCGCGCAATTCGTCTTGCATGGTCATGCGCGTGAAGGCGTCGAGCGCACCGAGGGGTTCGTCGAGCAGGAGCACCGGCGGGCGGTTGAGGACGGCGCGGGCCAGGGCAGCGCGTTGCGCCATGCCGCCGGAAAGGTGGTGCGGGAGAGCATCGGCGAACCCGGATAACCCGATGCGGCGGATGAGGTCGTCGGCTTCATCGGCCCACTCGCGGCGGCTGGCGTGGAGGCGCGGACCGAAGGTGATGTTCTGGCGGACGGTGAGCCAGGGGAAGAGGTTGGGGTCTTGAAAAACGAAGCCGACGTGGGTGCCGGGGCCGGTGACGGGGGTGCCGTTGACGAGGACGCGCCCGGTGGTGGCGGGGGTGAGTCCGGCGATGATGCGCAGGAGTGTGGATTTGCCGCAACCGCTGGGGCCTACAAAGGAAACAAATTCACCGGTCTGGACGTCCAGCCGGATGCCGTCGAGGGCGAGGGTGCCTTCGCCGGAGGTTCCGTCGGCGGGCGGGAAGATTTTGCGGATGTCTTCGACTTGGACGGCAGGGAAGGGGGCGGGGCTTGTTTGGTTTTCGGCGGGCGCGGTGGACATGGGCGGAGGAAATTAAAAATGGGGTTTGCGGACGGGGTGGCGAGTTGGGGTTGAGTAGGACATAGTAGAGGTAACTCCATTTGTCCTGTCATCGGGCTGGTTGTTCTTTGTCGTTACCATTTGATGAGACCTTGTTGCCAGCGCAACACGCGGTCGCGGACGAAAAAGAGAGCCGACATGAGGCTGGAGAAAAACACGGCCATGAGCAGGAGGGAGGCAAAGATTTTGTGGTATTCGGCGAAGTTTTGCGCCCAGTTGATGTAAAAGCCCAAACCAGCTTTTACCCCTATGGCTTCGGCGACGACGAGCGTGATGAACGAGGCCGAAAGGGCCATGAAGAGACCGGTGAAAATCGAGGGCAGGGCGGAGGGAATGGCGACGTGCAGGATGAGTTGGCGTGGCGTGGCTCCGAGGGTGCGGGCGACTTCGAGGTGGCTGTGGCGCGTGTTGGCGATACCCGAGGCGGTGAGGACGACCATCGGAAAAAGGCTGGCGAGCGCGAGGATGAATACGCTGGCACCCATCGTGGTGGGGAAGAGCATCAACGCAAAGGGTATCCATGCGGTCGAGGGGACGGGGCCGAAGAATTTCAGCACGGGCATTCCCCAATAGGCGGCTTTGCGGTTCCAGCCGAACCAGACTCCAACGGCAAACCCGACGGTGCTTCCCGAGAGGAAGCCTAGCGAGAGCAGGCGCAGGGAAGCGAAGGCGCTTTGGCGGAGGAGGGTGACATCTTCGAGCATGATTTCAAAGACGCGGTCGGGGCCGGGGAAAAAGGGCATGGGCAGGATGCCGAGTTTCGCGGTGATTGTCTGCCAGATGGCGAGGAGTGCTATGCCTGCTGCAATCAGCGGGCCGTTGTGCCGGACGTGCACTCGCTGGCGTTCGGAGAAGAAGGCGGCGGCGCTTCGCACTGCCCAGTATGCGGCGAGTGCGCCCAACACTTGCGGGTAGGCGGGGGAGTCGGAGACGGGCGTATTCGAAGGAGTGCCCAACCATTCCGGCCAATCGAGGGAGTGATTGGCAAACGCCAGCGCAACGGCAATGAATGGCGCGAGAATCGCACCGATGGAAGGCAGTTTCGCGGGAGTCTGTTTTTCGTTAGGCATTGGGGGCGTCCGCGCAGCAGGTGGTGACTTTTTTCAACTCTGCGGTCTTAGAATCGTTTGCTGTGCTCGATTGGGCCGGGCGCGGCGCAGCTTCGCCCACGCGCTCAACAGTCAGCGTTTTCAGCCATGCGTCGCTCACTCCGGGAAGAGTGGTGAAAAGACGTCCGGTGAGCTTTTCGATGTCTGTGGATTTGCCGACAATCTTGATGCGCTGGAGCGCGGTGGCGGCGGTGTGCGCGGCGTGCCGCCCACCCTCAACGGAGGGGACGTAGTCTAGCTTGTGGAGGACGCGGCTGTTGACTTCCACTGAGCCGCCGACGTGCTTCCCGCCCACGGCTACTTCGGCTGCTGCTTGCGGGTTGGTCTTTATCCAAAGTGCGGCTTTCAGGATGGCGCGGGTGATGCCAGCGGCAGTTTTCGGGTCTTGGCGGATGAGTTTTCCACCGATTACGACGACGCAGCAATACTCGTCTTTGTAGGGGGCGTCGGTGCTTTGGTTGACAATGCTTTTTACGCCCCCTTCCGAGAGCAGAATTTCGGCTATCGGGTCGGCGATGGCAATGGCGTCCACTTCGCCTTTTTGAAGAGCGATTTTAAGTTCGGCCTGCGGGAAGGGTTTCCATTCGACATCGCGCTTGATGTCGCCGCCGTTATCGCCGATGACGCGCGATGCGAAGACCCAAGGGCTGCTGCCGAGGGCAGGGACGCCGATGCGTTTCCCGATGAGGTCGGAGGCTTTTTGGATGGGAGAATTTTTCGGAGCGAGGATTTGCAGGCAACCGCGGTGAATGCCGCCGGTGAATTTGGCGTCGAGGCCTTGTTCGATGGGTTTGATGTAGTTCATCACGAGGCCCTGCGTGGCGGCGATGCGCCCGAATGCGAGACCTTCCTTGATGAAACTCCAGTCGCCGAGGACAAGTTCTACGTCGAGGCCTTCTGCGGCAAAAAATCCCTTGTCTTTGGCCACAAACAGCGGGGCGTCGCAGGAAGAGCCTGTATGCGCGATGGTGAGCTTTTTTAGCTCGGCGGCGGCAGACTCCGATGGTTGGGCGATAATTCCAAAAACGGCGAAAGCGAGGAGAGCCTTGGCTGCACAGGTGAGGCGTAGAAAGTGTAGTTTCATAAGTGGATAAGTTGAAAAAGCAGCACTTCTTGCCTCCGGACATCAAGGTGACAAGTTAATTTGTTATCTTTAGTATATATATAATGTTTCAGGGGAAAGTGGAGGCTTCTGGCGCTAGGGAAAAATGAAAATGGAAATTCCGCTTACCGCTCCCTCAAATGGAATCTCGGAGTCTCTTGATACCCGCAGGCGCGGGTGTGCCTCATCATTGCCACCTTTCCCCGCAAAAAACCGGAATCTCTACTTGGCGTTTACCACCCGCTTGCGCGGCGGCGCTCCTGGCGCTCCAGTGCCGTTAGACCTTTAATTGCCTTTTCTGCTCTGGCTCTTTCCTCTTCCGGGGCATTCGCCATGGCCGTGACAGCCGTGTAGTCGCGCAGCGCTTTTTGCACTTCTTCGTCCTTCTCATAGCAAGCGGCACGGGCGATGAGCGCTTTTGACTTTACGACCGCTGGAACAAAGGGTGTCTCGATCACAGCGGTGAAATCGGCAATGGCTTTGATTTGGTCGCTGGTGCCCCGGAAGATGCTCCCCCGGTTATAGAGTGCCCATGTCTTCATGGCAGTTGGAATGCCGGGAGTCTCCACGAGCATAGTCACATCGTCTATGGCCTTTTGCGTGTTGGCGAGCGCTGCGTAGCAACTGCTGCGGTGAAAGAGCGCTTGTGACTTCAGCCGCTCCGGAATGCCGGGGACTGCGAGAATGGCTGTAAATTCATCCAGTGCTTTCCGGACGTCCCCTCCGGAGGCAAGGGCGAGGCCACGGCTCAAGCGGGCGTCCATCCGGATCGCCTCCGGGACGCCGGGTAACTCCGAGGCAGCGGTAAAATCGGCAATCGCCGATTGCGTATCGCCGGCATCAATGAAGGCGAGTCCGCGTGTGCCAAGCGTGCTCGCTCTGGCCTCGGGCGGGAGGCCGGGCATGCCGAGTATGGCAGTCAAATCGGCGATGGCATTTTTCAAGTCGCCGCCTTTCTGATAGAGCGCCCGGCGGCGCGCAAGTGTCTGCGCTTTTACCTCGTCGGGGATGCTGGGCAATTCCATGGCTGCGGAGTAGTCCGAGAGTGCTTCCCGGCCTTTCCCTGCCTGATCGTAGATGCGCCCCCGCCCGAAGAATGCACGGGCTTTTACTTCGTCCGGGATGTCGGCGAGGGAGATGACGGCGGAGTATTCTAAAATCGCTTTTTGCGTATCGCCGCCACGGGCAATAGAGGCTGCTTGCTCGAGGCGTTTTAAGGCGTTTTTCAGAAGGTCGGGGTTCTCCCGTGCTTTCAGCTGATTTTGCGCTTTCAATGCCTGTGTCTTGATAGGATTGGATGCGCCGGGGACGGTTAGCGTTGCGGCGTAGTCGGCTTGTGCCTTTTTCCGGTCTCCGCTTTTTTCGTAAATAATGCCGCGGTTTAGTATCGCCTGAGCCTTCACTGCATCCGGGGCGTTGGGCATTGCGATCAGGGCGCTCAAATCGTTTTCGGCCTCTTTTATTTGGCCCTTGCCGATGAAAATGAGGGCGCGGTTGTGCAAGGCTTTTGCTTTATATTCTGCCGGTGAATCGAGCAGCTCGATGGCTGCTGTGTAATCGGCGAATGCGGCTTGCGTGTCGCCTGTTTGCTCGTGCGCTATGCCCAAACTGAGAAAGGCGTTGGCTCTGTATTCCTTCGGCGCGTCGGATATCTCCAGGAGCGCGGTCAAGTCCGGGATCGCTTTTTGCGGTTCGCCTGTCCCGGCGTAGGTGACACCGCGGTTGACGAGCGCCATGGCACGCGCTTGATCGGGTGCGCCGGGCATGTCCAGCACGGCGGAGAAATCTTCCAGTGCCAGTTTCTTTTCGCCAATCCAGCCATAGGTGATGCCGCGGTTCACGAGCGCGTTGGCTTTTTCCGCATCCGGGGCGTTGGGCAGGGCGAGCACAGCGTTGAAATCTTCCAGTGCTTTTTGCGGATTGCCTGCCAGATTCTGGTGCTGCCCGCGGTAAACAAATGCTGCTGCTTTGTATTGCACGGGAGCATCGGGCATATTCAAGACGGCGTTGAAATCGGCTTCTGCGGCAGAACTCATGCCGGTCTTGCCGTAAATAGTGCCTCGGTTGACGAGTGCCTGCGCCCGGGATGCTTCCGGTGTGGCAGAGGTGCTGATGACAGCGGAAAAATCGGACAACGCTGCTTGTATGTCGCCACGTTTCGCGGCGATGTCGCCACGGATGAGGCGGGCGACCACTTTTATGGACGACGGCATCTCCGGGGAGGCGATGAGCGTAGAAAAATCGTCCAATGCCTTTTGCGTGTCGCCGCTTTTTTTGTAGCAGTTGGCGCGATTGACGAGCGCCCGTGCCCGTTCTGCGACTGGTGCCTCCGGGAGTGCAAGCACGGCGCTGTAGTCGTCTTGCGCTTTGGGCAACACTCCGGTGCTCTCGTAGTGGACGCCGCGGTTGAAGAGCGCGGAGGCCTTTATTTCCACGGCGACTTCGGGGAGTGCAAGCGCGGCGCTGTAGTCTTCGATGGCGTTTTGCACACCGCCTTGTGAACCGTGGGCGAGTGCCCGGTCGTGAAATGCCTGCGCCCGCGTCTCTGATGAGACGCCAGCCAGGGCAATCGCATCTGAGTAATCGGCGAGCGCTTTTGACGTATCACCGACCCGGAAGTGGACGCCGCCGCGGCTGATGAGTGCAAAGGCTCTGGTGTCCGATGCGATCTCGGGCATCTCGACGAGCACGGTATAGTCCCCCAGCGCCCGTTTCGGATCGGTGCTGCGCAAGCAGAAAGCCCGGCCTAGAAGCGCCCGCGCCCGCATATCAGGGGGAATGCCCGGACGGGCGATAATCTCGGAAAAAGCGCTTGCGGCCTTGTCTGCTTCTCCGGTTTGCGCATCCATGAAGCCTTGGTCCAGTCGCTCCTGCACATCCTGAATGAATGGTGATACGGGTTGTGCCCAGGCGGGAGGGGCGGTCAATGCCGCTATGGCAAAGAAACAGGTCGG
This sequence comes from Puniceicoccales bacterium, assembly GCA_031284845.1. GTDB lineage: Bacteria > Verrucomicrobiota > Verrucomicrobiia > Opitutales > UBA953 > CALNBE01. Next base: position 6,854 of record JAITXH010000087.1, read on the forward strand.
GAGGAAGTTTTTGTGGGTGCGTGTTATTTTCATGGGACTTTCTTTTCAGGGCGTGCTTTTTTAATCAGTTTTTTGGCAGCTTCGTCGGCTTGGATTTTTACCTCATCAGGCACGCCAGGCAGACTGGAGGCGAAGGAATAATTGACGAGCGCATTTGGGATGTCGCCGTTTTTTTCATAAGCTGCGCCCCTGTAAAAAAGGGCTAGTGCCTGCGATTGGGCATCAATGTCCGGCGTGGCGATAAGGATGGAAAAATCGGCAATTGCTTTTTTTTGTTCCCCGGTGCGGTCATAGGCGCAACCGCGTCCGAGCAGCGCTGCTTTTTTTGCGGCGGCTGGGGCGTATTCCAATTCCAGTATGGCGGTATAGGCGACCAGTGCCTTGTCCGTGTCGCCTGCTCTTTCGTGCAGGACGCTTTGGGCGAGCAGTGCAGTGGCTTTTTGCTCCACAGTGGCTTGGGGCAGTGTGGTGATGGCGGTGTAATCGGAGTGGGCTTCAGCTTTTTTTTCAGCGTCGGCATAGAGTGTCGCTCTGGCGAAAAGCGCGGTGGCCTTCATATCGTCGCGGATGCCGGGCAGGGCGATGGCGGCTGAGTAGTCGGCGAGGGCGTTTTGTCGTTCGCCTGTTTTGTCGTAAATGCCGCCTCTGGAAATCAAGGCGATAGCTTTGTCGGTGAGCGCCGGGCCGGTGGTCATGACGATAACAGTGGAGAAGTCGGCGAGTGCTTCGGCGATGTTGTCGCTTCGCTCATGGAGAATTCCGCGGTCGCAAAGTGCTGCTGCCCGTTGTCCGGCAGGCAGTCCCGGTTTTTCGATAATTGAAGTGCAGCGGGCAATTTCGTCTTGGAATTGTTTTTTGCGGTCAGGCACCTTCTGTTGCTGCGAGGTTGCGGACGCCGTCTGTGCGCTCCCTGATGGCGGGTTGGTGGCGGTGGTGTCCTCAAGTGTGATTGTGCCGGTTCCTGTCAGCGTTTGCGCGATTCCCGATGGCAGGGGTGCGGCGGCGGCAAGGCAACAGCACAAGAATTGCAGCGAATGTGGCGTTCTCATTTTTGCGGCGAATCTAAGCAGCCTGTAAATTCTCTCAATGCAAAAAGGCAGATCGAGGTCAGGGGAAGCAGAGCCGGGCGAGGTGTTTTCCGGTCTATTCCGGCGGAGCATTTAGCTCTCCACTGTTGTGCGTCGGCAGCCTTTTTTGCCGACTTGGCAGAGAGCCATCCGCGCGTAATCGAGGGCATGTTGCCGTGCCCTCTTTTTCGCTTTCGGTGGATAGGCGGATTACCTTGGCGGAAATTCAAACTCCGCCTTCTTTTTGTCTTTCGACAAGACGAGATAGGCACTGAATTTTGAACCTTTTTTGGAAACCATGCCTTCGATCAGCCCAGTGCGTCCTTCGTTGACAAGGAGTTCGATTTCTTCGGAGGGCAAGTCCACATCGCACACCTTCCGTTTGACTTCAAAGACGATGCGCGGGGTGCCGTCTGCCTGCGGTTTGGTGACGACGTAGGCGGTCCCGGTTTTGCAGAGGGTGCCGCCGGAAAATAATTTCGCTGCGCCGAGAGGCACCGCATTTGCAAGGTCGGCAGTAGAGTCTTTGCTTTTGCGTGCGGTCTTGGCTGTGCCGTCTGCGTTTTTTCGGGGTTCACGGGGGGGGAATTCCCAGTTGATACGCACTCCCTGACGCACGAGGTAGGCATCGAAGGGACGGCCTTTCTTGGAAATGAAGCCTTGGATAAGCTCGGTCTTGCCTTTGCTGGCGAGCTGGATGGCATGTTCCCGTGTGATGGGTTTTTGGCACATGAGGCGGCCCACTTTGAAGGTCTCTTTCCATGTGTCGCCACTGCGCTGGCGCAGGATGTAGTTGGTTGGCGCTTCGCAGAGTTCGTGCTTTGCGTCGGGGTCGTTCCAGAAGGGGGAGAGGCTGGCGACGTCCACCTTGTTGCCGAAGTCGAGTTCGACCTTTTTGCACCCCGGCTTTTTCTCGTC
>JAITXH010000094.1 GCA_031284845.1 Puniceicoccales bacterium
CAGCAGCCGACTACGATTATCCACTTTCCTTCTCTTCATGGCTACAAACGCAACGCTTACAAAACCAACTCTCCTCGTCCTCGCGGCAGGCATGGGCTCGCGCTACGGTGCGCTCAAACAGATAGATCCTATGGGGCCAAGCGGTGAGACGCTGCTCGATTATTCCGTCTATGACGCGCTGCGCGTGGGATTCGGAAAGGTCGTCTTTATCATCCGCCACGATTTTGCGGAGGCTTTCAAGGCTGCGGTGGCCTCGAAGTTCGATAAAAAAATCGAGGTGGATTACGCCTATCAGGAATTGGATAAGCTGCCGGACGGCTACACTGTCCCGGTGGGCCGGGAAAAGCCGTGGGGCACGGCGCACGCCATTTTATGCGCACGGGAGGTGGTCAAGGAGCCGTTCTCGGTAATCAATGCTGACGATTTCTACGGTCGCGAAACGTATGCGACGATCGGCGCTTACCTTGCCGGTCTGCCTGTGGACTCGAATGATTTTGCGATGGTGGGCTTCAAGCTGGAGAACACGTTGAGTGCCTATGGTGCGGTGACGCGCGGGGTGTGCAAAACGGATGGTGCGGGCTTTTTGACCGGGATCGAGGAGATGACGAAGATAGCGCGTTCGCCGCTGGGCATCTTCAACAAGGAGGACGGAAAGCCCGAGGTGTTGCTCACGGGGAATGAGCCGGCCTCGATGAATATCTGGGGATTTTCGCCGACGCTATTCGGCCACTTGGAACATGTGTTCCGCGAGTTTTTGGCGAAGTCCGGCAATGCGCTGAAAAGTGAATGCTACATTCCGCTGGCTGTGGGGCAGCTCGTGAATGAGGGGCGTGTGACGTGCAAGGTGCTGCGCACGGACAGCGAATGGTTTGGCATCACTTACAAGGATGACAAGCCGCTCGTGGAGGCCAGCATTGCGCGGCTCGTCGCGGCAGGGGTGTATCCGTCGTCGCTGTGGGCCGGGAAGTAGGCGCGGGGCTGAAGGCCCGACGCCATTGCGATAAGTGGAAGCGGCGTCTCGCCGCTTTCTTCGAGGCCCGCAGCTACCACAACTAGCACCGTGGAACGCGAATACTTCCGGGGATTGTAGGGGCTGGGTGCAGCGGCGGGACGCCGCCGAGCCTCACAGCGGCGAGGACGCCGCCGCTCCGTTTGTGAACAGGCTCTAAAGCGAAGATTGCTGAGAGGGGCGAATTGGTTTTCATCGGTGTGCGTGCTTTGGGTCTTTTACAGCGTAGTGCCGGTGGCGTTGGTCGCCGTGTTGGGCTGGTGGTGGTGGCGGCGTTGCCGCCGTGCCGCTGCGCGTGCTGTTTACCGGGAAGCCCCGGTGCCTGCAAAATGGCGGAATGTGCTCCGGCGGCGCTTGCCGGCCTATGCGCGCTTGCCGGATGCGGTGAGGCGGTGTCTGCACCGGCAGATGAAAATTTTCCTCGCAGAAAAAACATTCACGGCCTGTGGCGGCCTGCGCACGGTGGACGATGCGATGGCGGTCACGATCGCCGGGCATGCCTGTTTATTGCTGGCCGGGCGGGGGGATGCGGCTTGCTTCCCGGGGGTGGAATCGGTGCTGGTGTATCCAGATTCTTTTTACAGCCGTGTGCGTAACTGGGACGCGGCGGCTGGCGTGGAATTTGTCCACACGGAGGCGCGTGTGGGCGAGGCGAGTCCGATGGGATCGGTGGTGCTGTCGTGGCGGGAGGTCTTGCAGGCAAGCGCTCTGGCGGGCAATGGGCGCAATGTGGTGGTGCACGAGTTTGCGCATCATCTGCGCCCGGTCGGGGCGGTGTTGCTGGCGGAGCTGGATAGCGGGTTCCGGCGCTTGTGCGCGGCTCCGGATGCGGACCCGGTGCTCGATAGTTACGGGGCTGAGAACAAGGACGAGTTTTGGGCGGTCTCGGTGGAGGCGTTCTTCGATGACGCGGTGCGTTTGCGCGAGGCGCATCCGGCATGGTATCGTGCGCTGGCGGTTTTTTTTGAACAGGATACTGCGGCGCAGGAAATTTTTTTCCGGGACAGTGTCCGCTCGTAGTGCGCGGGAAGGGGCGGAAAGGGGAGGGCGCAAGGATTTGAACTAGATGCTGTTTCGGCTGGGCTGCGGGTGCGTTGCGGCGCGTGGCGTGGAGGCTGAGCGGGGCAGGGGGTGCGCAATTTTTGGATGCAGGCAGTGCGAATTCTCGTGAAATCTACGGGTCGGTTCCTCCATATTGGGCGCATGGACAAGCTCTCGGAAATCATGGCATGGAAGGCTCTGGAGATCGCGCCCCGGGTGCGCCCGGTGCGCGAAAGCGAATTGGCGCGGCTGGGCAGTATCCGGCGCCCCGGGCGGGCGTTTCGCGAAGCGCTCCGGCAGCCGGGGCGCCTTGCAGTAATCGCCGAGGTCAAGCGTGCCTCGCCTAGCGTAGGCGCGATCAAGGCCGGGGTGGATGCGGTCGAGCAGGCGCGGCTCTACACCAATGCGGGGGCCGATGCGTTGAGTGTGCTCACAGACGAAAAATTTTTCGCCGGAAAGATTGCCGACCTCTGGGATGTCGTGGACTTCCAGGCGCAGCACCAGCGGCATTTGCCGTGCCTGCGCAAGGACTTCATGTTGGATCCCGTGCAGGTGGTCGAGGCGGCGGAGGCAGGTGCGCGCTGCATTCTGCTCATCGTGCGTGCGCTGGATGACGAGCGGCTGCGGCGTCTCTACGACGCGGCGTCGCTCGCGGGGCTGGACGCGCTTTTTGAGATACACGACGAGCGCGAGTTGGAGCGTGCATTGGCTTTTTCCCCGAAGATACTCGGCGTGAACAACCGCAATCTCGGCACCTTCAAGATAGATTTGGCGTTTTGCGAAACCTGCCTGCCGCAGGTGCCGCCGGGGATCGTGAAGGTGGCCGAAAGCGGTGTGCGCACGGGCGAAGACGCGGCGCGCATGAAGGCGGCGGGCGCGGATGCGCTGCTGGTCGGCGAGGCGTTGATGCGTGCGGACGATCCGGAGGCGCTTTTGTCCGAATTGCGCCAGGAAAGCTGAGCCCCGGTTTCCTGCGCAAAAAAATTCTTAAAATCCACTTGACGAAATCCGGGCACTTCGCAGAGTGCGCCTTCCTTTTTCGCCGTCCCCTCAGGGGCGGGTTTAGTGGCAACGCCCTTGTAGCTCAGTTGGTAGAGCGCGTCCTTGGTAAGGACGAGGTCGGCAGTTCAAATCTGCTCGGGGGCTCCATTAAGAAAAGATTTTCTCATAAACAACACACACACTAACTAACATGGCTAAAGAAAACTTCGTTCGCAACAAACCCCACGTCAATGTGGGCACCATCGGTCACATTGACCATGGCAAAACCACCACCACGGCGGCCATTCTCGCTGTGCAGGCCTCCAAAGGGCTGGCGGTCGTCAAGTCCTACAAGGATATCGCCAAAGGCGGCACGGTGCGCGATGACACCAAGACGGTGACTATCGCCGCCGCGCACGTCGAATACGAATCCGAAAAGCGCCACTACGCGCACGTTGACTGTCCCGGCCACGCCGACTTCGTCAAAAACATGATCACGGGTGCCGCCCAGATGGACGGTGCCATTCTCGTGGTGAGCGCCGCAGACGGCCCTATGCCGCAGACGCGCGAGCACATCCTGCTGGCCAAGCAGGTGGGCGTGCCGGCCATCGTCGTATGGCTCAATAAGGTGGACCTCCTCGACGATCCGGACCTTCTCGAGCTTGTCGAGATGGAGATCCGCGACCTTCTCAACAAATACGGCTACAATGGCGACAACGCGCCCATCATCCGCGGCTCTGCCACGGCGGCCCTCGCCCTCGCTCCCGAAGGTATCGAGGCCGTCACCAAGCTCCTCGAAGCGCTTGATGCCTTTATCGCTGAGCCGGTGCGCGCCATTGACCAGCCTTTCCTCATGTCCGTCGAAGACGTGTTCACCATCACGGGCCGCGGCACTGTCGCGACCGGGCGTATCGAACGCGGCAAAGTAAAGGTCGGCGAGGAAGTGGAAATCGTCGGTTTGGGCGAGACCCAGAAGACAATCGTCACTGGCGTTGAGATGTTCCGCAAGAACCTTGATGAAGGTATCGCCGGCGACAATGTCGGGCTGCTCCTGCGCGGCGTCGAAAAAGACCAAGTGCAGCGCGGGCATAGCCTCGCGAAGCCCGGCTCGATCAAGCCGCACACGGAGGCCAAAGCCGAAATCTACGTCCTCACCAAGGACGAAGGCGGGCGCCACACGCCGTTCTTTACCAACTATCGTCCGCAGTTCTTCTTCGGCACCGCCGATGTGACCGGCGTCGTCTCTCTCCCGCAGGGCGTGGAGATGGTGATGCCCGGAGACAACTTGACGATCTCGCTCGTCTTGCAAAAGCCGATCGCCATGGAAAAAGGACAACGCTTCGCCATGCGCGAAGGTGGGCGCACCATTGGTGCCGGGCGTATTGTTGAAGTTATCAAATAACTTCCCCGGCAGAGAACATCTGCCAAGGAAATGCCGTGAGTCTGGCAAAAACCGGCTCCCGGCATTGCCTTTTCCTAAAGTCAGGTTTTTTTCATTTTCAACACAGGGGTGTAGTTCAATTGGTAGAGCAGCGGTCTCCAAAACCGCAAGTTGGGGGTTCGAGTCCCTCCGCCCCTGCCACTTTTTTTTAAATGCGTGCATTATCTTTCATAAGCAAAACGCGGCAATTCTGGAACGAAACGGTTAGCGAAGTCTGGAAGAAGGCCGTGTGGCCTACGCCCAAAGAGTTGGCTCAGTCCACTCTCGTGGTCGTGGTCTTTATCGCCATTCTCTCCGCTTGCGTCTTCGTATTCGATTTTTCCATGCACGAGCTTGTCCGTTTTGTGACGCGCAAGATAACCACACCATAACACCAATCTTTCAGGGGTTTTCCCGCTAAAACGCAATGTCATCTTCAGATTCTCTCGCCGGTTTTCGCTGGTACGCCATCCAAACCCTTTCCAACATGGAAGGGAAGGTGAAGAAGTATCTGGATAAGTTCATCGAAGTGGAGGACATGGCATCCTATTTTGCTTCGCCCTCCGGACGCCCGGTGTCGGACCGTGTGCTGATGCCTTGCGAGACAGTCGCCGAGGTGCGCAACGGCAAGAAGACGACCAAGGTCCGCAAACTTTATCCTAATTACATCTTTCTGCAAATGCGGCTTTACGACGATGCCGGCAAAGTTCTTCAGGAACCTTGGTATTTCGTCCGCAATGTGCAAGGTGTCATTGGTTTCATCGGCGGCAACGAGCCGACCGCGCTGAAACCGACGGAAATCGAGCGGATCCTCAAACAGGTGGAGGAAGCAGAAGGCAAATCAGTCCCGCGCATCATCTACAGCGTAGGTGATGACGTGAAGATTACCGATGGCCCCTTCCTCAACATGACAGGCCGAGTCGAAGGTGTAGATGGCGAGCGTGGAAAACTTCAAGTATCCGTCTCCATTTTCGGGCGGTTCACCCCCGTGGAACTGGAGTTCTGGCAAGTGGAGCGCTCCGCAGAACAATAAGCGCGCACACCACACAATCCCTTTAACAAACACAAAAATAAAATAACAATGGCAAAAAAAGTCGTCGGAGAAATCCGTCTGCAGTTACCTGCAGGTTCCGCTAATCCCGCACCGCCCGTCGGCCCCGCATTGGGTGCCAAGGGCGTCAATATCATGGCATTCTGCAAAGAATTCAATGCCAGGACAAAGGAGCAAGCGGGCCTCATTCTTCCGGTAATCATCACCGTTTATCAGGATAAATCTTTCACCTTCATTCTGAAATCGCCGCCGGCAGCGGTCCTCTTGAAAAAGGCCGCCAAGCTCGAAAGCGGTTCCGGAGTGCCCAATCGGGACAAAGTCGGTAAGGTGACGCGCAAACAGGTGCTCGAGATCGTCGAGATGAAAAAGAAAGACCTGAATGCCGAGAATCCTGATGCCGCTGCCCGCATGATCGAGGGCACAGCCCGCTCGATGGGCATCGAAGTCGTCGGTTGA
>JAITXH010000149.1 GCA_031284845.1 Puniceicoccales bacterium
TAGCACATGGAAACCAATCCACGGGTTGCCGGAAAATCCGGGCGTGGCCGGGCTATCCCAAGCCGGATTGAGAAAAGACGCGCCGCCCAACAGCGCCGCCAGTCCGGCGGTCAATGCTACAGGCAAGCGCAGGTTGAAAGTGAACCGCAGAAAACCATCGAGCGTAACCACGCCCCAGGCGAACATCTGAAGCAACTCGAAGGTATTTCCCAGAGGGAAGAGATGGGTCTCGCCGCCTCGTTGGAGCAGCCCGGCGGACTGGGCCAGAAAACCTGCCGCGAGCAGGCACGCCGCCACCCGTTGTGCCGGGTGCGATGTGCGGCGCAGGTATAACACCGCCGCTATCAGGGCCGCACTGTGGAGCAAGGTCCCCGCGAGCAGAATTTCCCGAGCGGTCAAAGTCATGACACCGAATCAATGAACGGGCGTATCATTTTGCAAGGGAAGAAGCGGAGCTTGAAGGGAAGGGCCTCAGAGCAGGATTTTGATGCCGCGCCGGAAATAGGCGGGGATGTCCACATCCTGCCCTTCAATGAGGGTGATTCCGACATTTTCAAAAAAGGTGCCTCGCGTCTCGTCTCTCTCGAAATCGAGCTCCACTTGGGCGCTTTTCGGGATCTCTTTGGGCGTAGCGGGTGGCGTGCCGGGGGAGGGCGCTTGTTTATTTTTGATAGCTGCGTCTATCGTTTTTGCCGGGCTTGTTTCAGGCTCGATTTTTATGGGAGCAGGATTGCCCGGCGGCACCGCTCCGGCAGGCGGAATCTCTTGTGCGGGTGCCGGAGATTGGCGGGTAACCGGACGTATCTGCGCAGGTTGGCGGACGCCACCGGATGAGCCGATTATGCAAAATTCAACCATGTTGCCAAAGTTCGCGTCTATGACGGCGCCGAGCACGGTGTTCTCGCGCCCTCCAAATTTCTCCACGATTTTTCCGACGATTTCATTTATCTTGGACATGGATAGCTTCATCTCCGGTCCGCTCTGGATGTTCACTACGAGTGCGTTGGCTTGCCTCACTTCGCGCCGGTAAAGCAGGGGTGAGTCAAACAGCTCTTCAAGAGCGCGGGTGATGCCGTCTTCTCCCTGACCGCGCCCGAGGGAAAAAAGCGCCTTGCCGTCGCGCACCGGGAAGACGCCGCGCAATGCCGCGAAATCAATGTGTATCAGTCCCGGTTTAAAGAGCATGGAGCACAGGGCGCTGATGCCGCGCTCAATCCATGTATCTGCAAGATGAAACTCATCCAGAGCCGAAGAGGAATCGTCCGATGCTTGAAGAAGCAGGTCGTTATAAATGGGGATGACCGCCTCGCAATTCAGGCGCAGGCGGGCCAGTGCCGACAACGCCTGCTCGGAGCGGCGGGCACCTTCCATCGAGAAGGGTATTATGGCGAAGGCGATGACCATCGCGCCGCTGCGTGACGCTTGTGCGGCGATCAAGGGGGCTACGCCGCTGCCAGTCCCGCCGCCGAGCCCCGTCAACAGGAACACCAGATCGGCATCTGCCACGGCCTGCTCAATCGCCTGAATATCTGCCTCCGCGCTCTTCCGGCCAAGCACGGGGTCGCCCCCTGCGCTCAATCCGCGTGTGACGGTGCGCCCGATGGCTATCTTGCCGGGGACGGTGCTTGCGCTGAGTGATTTGGCGTCGGTGTTGAGCGCGATGTGGCTTACAGTGGGAAATTGCTCCAGATGCAACCGGGCCAGCGTGCTGATCCCTGCGTCCCCGACGCCGATGATTTTCACACGCGGGCCTGCGGCAAACACGATGGTGTTGCTCTCTTCGGGAAGGGGTTCCGCCGCAGGTGCTGCCGGCTCGTCGGGGATTGCCGACGTGTCGGAGATTGTCGGCTCGTCGGGGATTACGGGCGTGTCGGAGATTACGGATGCATCGGAGATTATGGGTGCATCGGAGATTATGGGTGCATCGGCGGGCGCGCCGGGATTTTCGGGAGCAGGATCTGTCGTGGGTGAAACGTCGTCGGACATGGAAGAAAGAAGTGTGTTTGTTGTGCCGGAAGTAAGCCGGAAGTGCGAGTGCAGGATTTTCCACAAGCAATCGAAGAGGAAAACCTTTTATTTGCCTCTATATTCATAAGAAAAAGGGAAGGCCGGGAGGGCACCCGGTCTCCCCTTAAAAATAGCGGGCAGGCCCGACAACGCTCTGCGTCTTACAATGCCCAGGGCGAGCGATACACCGGTCGCAACAGGGCCGTGGCACCAGGGTCATCCTTGATGGTCTCCGTCTCCGGATCCCAGTGGAGAGTCCGCCCGGTCATGAGGGCGATGTGCCCGAGGTGGCCGACTGTGGCCGAGCGGTGCGCGACGTCCGCAGGCGTGATGGTGGTGGCGCGGGTCTTCACGCAATCAATGAAATTCCGCCAGTGGTTGTCGCTGCGATAGACGGGTTCACCCGGCTGTCTTAAAATGGCCGGATCGGAAACTTCAAATTTACCGCGATCTACATAAAGCCATTTACCGTCTTCCCCGAAAAATTTGGCACCGGGTGCGATGTCGCCGCCTACGGTGATAACCTGGCCGGAGGCATAGGTGCATTCGTAAGTATAGGTGCGCTCGGCGTCCCATGAGGGCGCTTCGGAGTAGGTGGCGGAAATGCCGCGCACTTTCACCGGGCCGGTATGGTCGAGATTCAACGCCCAGTGGGCGATGTCAACATGGTGCCCGACCCAGTCCATGAGATTGCCGCCGCCGAAGTCGAGTGACCAGCGCCAGTTGTAATGGGTGATGCGGGGGTCGTATGGCCGCCAGAGTGCAGGGCCGAGCCACATCTCGTAATCGAGGTGTTCCGGAGGCCGCCCGGGGCTGCCTCCGGCGCTACGGACTTTATAACTGTTGAAATCGCCGATGGTGCCGACTTCAACGCGGGAAACTTTGCCGATGCACCCTCCGCGCACCAACTCGACAGCTTCTCTGAACTTGGCAATGGAGCGCTGCCAGCTACCGGTCTGCCACACGCGCCCGTGCTGCTTTACGGCGTCAACGATGGCGCGGCCTTCGGCAAAGGTGTGCGCGAGTGGTTTCTCCCCGTAGATATCAATGCCGGCGCGGGCTGCCGTCACCGCCATGATGCCGTGCCAGTGGTCGGGTGCTGCGAGCACGACGGCGTCGAGCTTTGCTTTGGCAAAAAGTTCGCGGTAGTCGCCATAAGGTTTGGCGACGGTGCTTTGGTAATGGCGGTTGATGAGGGCTGCCGACTCTACGGCGCGCCGGGAGTCCACGTCGCATGCGCCTACGACTTGTGCATCGGCGAAGGGCAGGATGCTCCGTATGCTGGACATGCCTTGCCGGGTGCCGACGACACCGACGGTGATGCGGTTACTCGGGGCGACTTCGCCATCAAGCCCCAGCGCCCGCGCCGGGACGAGCATCGGGAAGGCGGTGCCCGCAGCCAAGAGTGCACCGGTGTTTTTCAGGAAGCGCCGGCGTGAAATGCGGCTGGTGTCGGTGGATGTAAACATGGGCGTCGTGGCGTGGCGGGTTAGGCGTGGAAGCCGTCGCGTGGTTTCGGGGCGGTGATCAAGGCGTTGGCTTCGTCATCGTTGATAAATTTACCCTCCTTGGCGTTCCAACTGAGGTCGCGCCCGAGGCGCAGTGCGATGTTGCCCATGATGATGGCCTCGGTGAGCGGGCCGGCGTAGGAGAAATCGGAGACGGCCTGGCGGTTTTCGCGGATGGCGTTTACCCAGTCTTTGTAGTGGCCGCCCTTGAAGCGCGGATATTTCCTCGGCGGTTCTTTGGCTTTCAGTTCGGCAAATTTTTCATCCGGCGCGGTGTAGAAGAAGTCGCCGTATTGGCCGAGGTAGCCGGTGAATTTTTCGCCACGGAGGAAGCTGCCGTTCAGGGTGAGGCCGTCCTCGCGCTTGCGCACCAAGCCGGCACCGGGGGCGACGCCGGGGTGGAGGTTGAGCGTGGGGTTGTCGGGCGTGTTTTCGTCGTTTTCGCGGTAGCCCTGATATTTCAAACCCTCCGGCGGGGCCGGGCGGAAATTGCGTCCGTGCCTCCAGATGAGCTTCACGGGGCCGCGTTTGCCTTTTGCGGGGAAGTGATAGACGAGTTTGGCGTGGGAGGCGTGGCCGATGTCGGAAAAATCTTTGCGTTCCAAAATTTCAATTTTCTCCGGAGCATCGAGGTCGAGAATGTAGTAAGCGGGGTCAATGATGTGGGCACCCATATCGCCCAAGGAGCCACTGCCGAACTCGATGGTGGCTCTCCAGTTGCCGACGTTGAAATAGGGGCGGGATTTTGCCGGGCCGAGCCAGAGATCCCAGTTGAGGTTTTGCGGTTGCGGGCTGGGGGCGGCATACTGTTTCGGAGCGGGCATGTATTGGCCGTCCCATGCGTCCACAACGGGGATTTCTCCGAAGAAACCAGCTTCATACCACTCTTTCACCATGCGGATGTGATTACTGGAGTGCCCTTGATTACCCATCGAGGAGATGATTTTAGCATCTTTGGCGGCTTTCGAGAGGCGGCGCACCTGATCTATCGTTTGGCACATGGGCTTTTGGACATAGACGTGTTTGCCGCGCTGGATGGCGTCCAGCGCCACGGTGAAGTGGTTGTGGTCGCCCGTGGAAACGATGACGGCGTCGAGGTCTTTGCCGATTTTGTCGAACATCTTGCGGTAATCTTCAAAGACCTGGGCATCGGTGAACCGCCCGTGCGATCCGTGAAGGCGCTTGGAGTCCACATCGCACAAGGCGAAGATGGTGGCACCAGCTTTATCAACACCGCGAAGGTCCGTGTTGCCTTGTCCACCCAAGCCGACGCCTGCGACGTTGAGACGGTTGCTGGGGGCATTTTCTCCACGGAGGAATCCGGAAGGCAGAATGAGCAGCCCTGAAGCGATTCCGGCTGTTTTAAGAAAATCGCGACGTGAGGAGGCGCGTGTGGTTTGCGTGGATGAAGTCATGGTTGTATAATGAAATATTGCTGTCCCTGCTGGACAAAAAACGGCGGGGTCTGTTCCGCAGCTTTGTGTTTTTCAGTCTTTCCGCTCTGCGGCTTTTCAGTTCTCATCACCCGGATATGCTTTACGACCCGAAGAAACTTCTCCTGCTCGCAGGTCCATGTTCACTTGAAAACGAAACGATCTGCCGGACTGTGGCGACGGAACTTGCCGCATTGCGGGAAAAATTTCCTGAATTGAACATCGTCTTCAAAGGCTCTTTTGACAAAGCCAACCGCACTTCGCTGGGCGGACTGCGCGGGCCGGGCTTGGAGCACGGACTGGAATTGCTCGCATTGGTGAAAAAGGATTACCGCTTCCCGGTCGTTACCGATGTTCACCTGCCCGAACAATGCGCACGCGTCGGGACAGTCGCCGATGTGTTGCAAATTCCCGCGTTTCTCTGCCGGCAGACCGACCTGCTCGTGGCGGCGGCGAAAACCGGGCGCATCGTCAATGTGAAGAAGGGACAGTTTCTCTCTCCTTACGAGATGGAGTTTGTGACGACGAAGTTGCGTGAGAGCGGCGCGGCGGAAATCTGGCAAACTGAGCGTGGCACAGCTTTCGGCTACCAGAATCTGGTGGTGGACATGCGCTCATTTTCCATCATGGCCGGCAACGGTTTTCCCGCGTTGATGGACGCTACGCACAGCGTGCAGTTACCCGGTGCGGCGGGTGGCAGTTCGGGGGGGCAGCGCGAGTTTGTCCCCATGCTTGCCCGCGCTGCGCTTGCTGCCGGAGCGGACGGGCTTTTCGTGGAGACGCACCCCGACCCTTCAAAAGCGATTTCAGACGGGCCGAGCCAAGTGCCCTTGGATGCGTTCCCGGCTCTTGTCGAGTCCTGCCTGCGCGTTTGGCGGGCCGTGCGTGTGTAGTCCGCGCATTTCACGGGTTTCCCTCCAGACGCCCAAGGCGTGCGCCCGGAGATCGCAACGGGTGTCCGATTCACAGGTTCCCGGACAGTTCTTTCCGGGTGCCCGAAAAAGATTTACCCTAATATAGCTTCGCTTCGTGCGTTATAGGGCTATGCGCTGTCGTCTTCTCTCCGTGCGGTTTCTTCCGCTTTTCCTCTTCGCCCTCCTCGCCTGCATCCCTGCCGTCGTTTTTGCAGAGGGTGCCGCCGATTTGAAAAAAGTCGAAGACGCCAGAAAAAGCGGCAACCGAAAAGCCGCCCTTAGTCTCCTCGAGCCGATCATCGCCGCCGCCATCGTTGCTCAAGATTATGATACCGCCCTTGCCGCCATACTGGAAAAGGCCAGCACGACCAGTGACCTTGAATACAGGGAAAGGGATCTTGCCGTAATTCGTGTCCTTGCAGCCCACTTCGAGAGCGCCCCACCCGCTCTCAAGTCAATGCTTGCTGTCGCCCTCGCTAACACATGGCAGGGTTATTACAACAGCAACGGCCAGCATTGGCGACCCCGTGCCCGTTCCGATGCCCAAGCCGGCACCGATAATTTTCGCACGCGGGAAACCTTTGCCATCCGTGCCGAGATTCAGCGTTATTACGCTCTCGCCCTCGCCGACCCCGTTGCCCTCCAACGCATCCCCATCACCTCATTGGGATTGGCTTTAAAGCACGTCAAAGGATTCGGCGCACCGCGTTCCGATGCACTCCGCCCCACGCTTTATGATTACATCGTTTACGACGCTATCACCTTTTACAGCTTCGGCAGGCCGGAGTTAACAGGTGCCGAGGACGACTTCCAGCTTGCTGCTGATTCGCCGCTTCTGGGAACCCTCGAAGAGTTCCTCGATTGGAAACCGCAAGCCGCCGACACCAACTCGCCATTGCTCCATGCGATCCGCCTTTTCCAAGATGTTTTACGCTTCCATCAAAACGATGCCTCGCCGCTCGCCTTGTGCGATGCCGACTTCTCCCGCATCATCTGGGCATGGAGAATTCTTGGCCGCACTGAGGATACTGAAGCCCATATTGACCGTGCGCTGTTTGCCCACATTGAATACTGGAAAGACTGCGAGGCGGCCAGTGAGTCTGCTGCCGAGTTCGCTTTCGAACTCCGCCACACAGCTTCTGCAAAAGCTCATGCCATTGCCTCTCGCGGCGTGGCGCTCCACCCGGCCAGTGCCGCTGCCGACCGCTGCCGCACCCTCATCGCCCAAATCGAAGACCCCGAGCTGCTCTTCCTCGAAACCGAATTTGTCTGGAATGCTTCGGCATCTGAAATCGCCGTCGGCTACCGTAACATTGAGCGCGTTCATTTCCGTGCTATCGCCGCAGAGTGGCATGAATTTCTCATGTTTGAACGCAGCCGTTCCGGGTATTTCAGCAAAGAGGTGCTCGACGAAATTCTAAAAAAAACTCCCGTGAAAACATGGCAGGTCACGCTCCCGAAGACCACCGACTATGCCGTGCGTTTCCAGCACTTCACCGCTCCTGCCAAGCTCCCGCCCGGCCCCTATTTCATCGTCGCCAGCGTCAACGAAAAGTTTTCCATCGAAGAGAACACCCTCGTCCATGCCGCGGTGTGGGTGAGTGATCTGACGCTTGTCTTTGACTATGACTCCGTCAATGCCGCCAACCCGAATGACAACATCCACGGCCATGTGCTTAATGCCATCACCGGTGAGCCTGTGCCTGGTGCTTCTATCTCCGGCTGGTATCTCGACAACACATCGAAACGGGAAAAAAGCCAGCCAGTCAAAACGGATGCCACTGGCGCATTTTCTTTCCGCACCCCCTTTTACGACAGAAATCTTCTCCTCGTTGAAAGTCCGGACGGACACAAAATAAGCACCGTCACTCACCGCGAAACCGAGTATGGCAGAGTCTATCCGCGTCAGGAGAACATGAAAAATGGATACTTACGCGGTTCAATGTATGCCCGCCTCTTCACAGATCGCTCTATTTACCGCCCGGGCCAGAGTATCCAATTTAAAGCTGTGCTCTTCACTGCCGATGAGCGGGCAAACAAATATGCCACCCTCGACAGGCGGGAAATCACCGTCGTCCTGAATGGCCCCGCTAATAAGGAGGTCGCCCGCCAGAAGCTTCGCACCAACGGCTACGGCACTGTCACCGGCAGTTTCACGGTTCCGCCCGGACGGCTTAATGGCGCTTACACTCTCTATGTGCAAAGCAACGAAGGGTGGGGGAGGCACAGCTCGGCGCGGATCTACATTGAGGAATACAAACGGCCCAAGTTTGAAGTCCTTCTCGGCACTCCTGTTTCCCCTCCGAAACTTGACGCTGCCGCCACACTCACCGGCACTGCCGTTGCTTACACGGGCGCCCCTGTGGATGGCGCAAAAGTCAAGTGGAGTGTAAAGCGTATTGTCCATTGGCCGAGTTGGTGCTGGTGGTTTGCGCCACGCCCGGAACGCCTCATCGCCCGCGGCACAACGGTTACCGACGCTACGGGTAAGTTTACTGTCGAATTCACCGCTGAGACGGAAAAAATCACCAAGCCCGAAGACGAACCCCGCTTCGACTACGAAGTCACCGCCGAAGTCACCGACAGCACAGGAGAGACCCGCGAGGCCATGCGCCGTGTCACCGTCGGTTACACGGCTCTTCAGGCCGGAATTGCCGTCGCCGCATGGCAGACGCCCGATGCCCCCGTCGCGCTCAAGCTCACTGTAGCCTCGCTTACTGGCGAACCGCAGAAAGCCACCGGACAGCTCACCATCTATGCGCTTCGCCAACCCGGGAAAATCATCCGCCCGAAGTTGAAACCATCTAAACACACAGAGTCCAATGAGAGAAGCAACGCAGAAGACCCCGCCGATCCGCGCACATGGAAGGAAGGGGAAAGCGTTGCTACGAAAACATTCACGACCGACACCACCGGTGCCGCCACCATTTTTGCCAAACTTCCCGTAGGCATCTATCGCGCGATTCTTAGCACCAGCGACGCCTTTGGCCAACCCGTGAGCGCCCGCACGGAAATCACCGTTGCGGACCCCGCCGCCACTCATGCCGCTGTGCGCGTGCCGTTTTCCTTCGTCGTTGCAAAAGACGAATTTCAGCCCGGTGATACCTTTACCGCGCTCTGGAGCAGCGGCTATAACACTGCCCGCGCTTTTGTCAGCATCGAGCACAGAGGGAAAATCATCAGGCGCTTTTGGACTGACCCCGCCCGCACACAGCAGAAAATTACATTCCCCGTCACCGAAGAACTGCGCGGCGGTTTCACCGTGCATATCTTCCAAGTCCGCGAAAACCATTTTTATGCACGGGATGAAATCATCCGTGTCCCGTGGAAAAACAAAGAACTCGATTTCATTTGGGAGCGCTTCAACTCCAAGCTCATCCCCGGCGAACGCGAGACATGGACACTGCGCATTCAGGGCAAAGGCAAGAGCACCGTGCCTCCGCTTCCAGTCGAGCTTGCTGCTACACTTTACGATGCCTCACTGGATCAATTCGCATTACACAGTTGGGGCGATATTCAGGACATTTTTTACCGTGAGAATTACTGTTATCGAAACTACTTCGCCGGCGAATGGAGAATCGGGGTCAGGCAAACCGACAATCTTGTGAATTCCGCAGGGCGTGTTTTGCCTCCCCGCGGCAGCTATCGCCGCTGGCCTGCTTTCATAGATCGTCGTAGTTATGGTGTGGGCTTTGGTGGCGGCAGCAGTTCTGCAGACACAGAGCCGGTGCGCATTCGCGCTAACGCAGCCGACAATCCGCCTGACCTTGATACCATTAGCGCCCGCAAAAATTTCAGCGAAAGCGCCTTCTTCTTTCCGGCCATCATTTCCGGAGCCGACGGCACCGTGCGCTTTGAGTTCACCGCGCCCGAAGTGCTCACGCGTTGGAAGCTCCTCGTCTTTGCCCACGACAAACAACTCCGTTCTGGTGTCCTCACCGACGCTACCATTGTCACCGCAAAAGGCTTCATGGTGCAGCCCAACGCTCCTCGTTTTGTTCGCGAGGGCGATGTCATCGAATTTCCCGTCAAGCTCACCAACAAAACCGACGCTCCACAAACGGGCCGCGTTCGCCTCAGTTTCACCGACGCCCTCAGTCTCGCATCCGCCGATGCCCGCCTCGGCAACGCCACTCCGGAGTGTGCTTTCACGCTCGCCCCGCGCAGCTCGCAAACGCTGTCATGGCGCGTCTGCATTCCAGACGGGCAGGGCTACCTCATCTACAAAGCCGTCGCCACCGCCGGACGCGTCTCCGACGGAGAGGAGAGTTTTTTGCCCGTCCTCAGTCGCCGCCCGCTTATCACCGAGAGCCTCACCTTCTCGGCTCCCGGGAGCACGGGTCTTCGACCCGCTTCAAACAGCGAGTCAGAGACTCGCGCTCCCAGTGTCACCCGCACCATTCCCTTTCCCTCCCTTCTCGCCTCCGCTGCCGACCCCACCCTCCGCCACGAATCCCTCACTGTGCAAATGTTCTCCAACCCCGCGTGGGCCGCAGTCATGGCGTTGCCCTACCTCATGGAGTTCCCCCACGAGTGCAACGAACAGCTCTTCAGCCGCTATTACGCCAACGCCCTCGCCCGGCATATCGTCAACGCCAATCCCAAACTCGCCCGCGTCGTTGCACAATGGAAAGACATGCCTGCCCCTGAATCTGCGTTTTTCAAAAATGGAGACCTCAAATCCATCCTCATCGCGGAAACCCCGTGGTTACGGGCCGCAGAAGGCGAGTCCGCTCAACGCCGCGAGATCGGCCTCCTCTTTGAGAAAAACAGCACGGACGCCGAACTTAACGCCGCGCTGAAAAAACTCTCCGGGCGCCAACTTCCCGATGGTGCCTGGGGTTGGTTTCCCGGCGGCTCTGCCAACGATTTCATTACGCGCCACATCGTCGCCGGGTTTGGCAAGCTCGCCCGTCTTGGCGTCGTTGTGGACAGAAAGTCCGTTGAACGCGCTCTTCCGCGCCTCGATGCCTGGCTTGCCGCCGAGCTTGTTCGCATCAAAGCTGAGGCCACAAAGCACGGCAAAAATTACAAAGAGGAAAACGCTATTACCCCCATGTATGCCTTCCATCTCTATGCCCGCAGCTTTTTCCCGGAGACTCCTGTCGCCGCCGGACACGTCGAAGCCTACGCCTATTTCACTGCGCAAGCTGTCGCCAATTGGCAGAAGCTCCCGTTGCAATCGCAGGCCCACGTCGCTCTGGCTTTGCACCGCACTGGCAGCGCGGGTCTCCGACCCGTTCCTGGGACCATCTTGCGCTCCCTCCGCGAACGCGCCAAAAGCGCCCCCGGCCAAGTCACCTTTTGGCCAGAAAACGCCAGCTCCCGCGCTTGGTATTGGTATCAAGCGCCCATCGAAACACACGCGCTTTTCATCGAAGCCTTCTCCGAAATCGCTCCAGAACCTGCATTCCTCAACGAACTCCAAACGTGGCTCCTCAAGCAAAAGCAGGCGCGATTCTGGCCTACGACCAAGTCCAACACCGAGGCCGTTTACGCTCTCCTCCTGCGCGGCACGGAACAATTTGCCTTCGATGCTCCTGTGGACATCAAGCTGGGAACGCACTCCATTGTTCCGCAAAACGTGGAGGCCGGCACGGGTTTTTATTCCGAACGTCTCCCCGGTTCTGCCGTTCGTCCTGATATGGGCAACATCACCGTCTCCAAGGCAACGCCCGGCATCGCGTGGGGAAGTGTGACATGGCAGTATTTTCAGGACATCGAAAAAATTACCTCGAATACCGCCACGCCGTTGAAGCTCAAAAAGACGCTGTGGAAGCAAGTTCTCACAAAGTCGGGCAAAGCGCTTGTCTCTGTTTCGCAAAGCAAAGTGAATCCCGGCGATACCCTTATTGTCCGGCTCGAGTTGAGCACGGATCGCGCCATGGAGTTTGTCCACCTGAAAGACCAGCGTGCCAGCGGCACCGAGCCGGTGAACGTCTTAAGCGGTCGTCGGCGAAGCAGAAATCTTGAGTATTACGTGAGCGTGAAAGACACGGCTACGCACTTCTTCATAGATTGGCTTCCCGCCGGGACACACGTTTTGGAATATCCGGTGCGCGTTCAATTACGCGGTGTTTATCCCAGCGGCATTGCAGAAATCCAGTCCATGTATGCTCCCGAGCTCAATGCCCACAGCGAAAGTATCCCCCTTGTTGTGGAGTAAATTCCAAATGCTAAATGCACTTAACCCGTGTTTTCCTTTGCCGTTCTAATCAGGAGCATCCAATTCATAACCATGAAAATCCGTCTATCTTTCCCTCTTGTCGCGCTCTTTGCGTTCCTCGCCATATTGATGCCAGCCTTTGCAGCCGACCCCGCTGTGCAGGAGCACGAACCCGTTCGCGCCCAAGCCGAGCGAGACCTCGACGACTGGCTCGTGAACGCTGTCCGCAAAGCTGAAGACACCGGAAATTTTCTGGGAGATCACAATGCTGAGGTCGCGAGAGCCAAAGCGCTTTCCCTCTTTCTCGATAAGGCTCCACCCGTATGCCGTTCTTTGATCGCCCTCGCTATTGCCGAAGAATATAAGAGCCAGCTCTATCGCAACTCCACGGAGCTTGCTGCACGCCCGGCAGCCAAGGTTGTCGAGGCCGACATCCACACATGGAACACCGCCCGTTTTCACGCTGAGATTAAACGTCTCCATGCCCTCGCGCTTGCCGATACCGCCGCGCTTCAACGCACTCCCGTTTCCACTTTTTCCTCCTATTTCTCGAGCATCGCACGAGCTTCCTCCTCGCATCCGAAATTCAACGACGCCCTCCGCCCGACGCTCTACGATTACGTGGCGCACGAAATTATCATTAGCTCGAACTCGCATTTTCGCTCTTATTGGAGATACAACCCTGTCTCTCCCGTCTTGCCGACCGATACGCCGCTGCTTGTCCCACTGGAAGAGTTTCTCGCATGGCAACCCAAGGCAGCCGACGCCGATTCCGAGACGCTTTATGCCATCCGTCTCTTTCAAGATGTTCTCCGTTTTCATCAAAACGACGCCACGCCGGATGCTCTCGCCGACGCCGACTTGAACCGCCTTCTTTACGGCAACCGTCTCATCGGCGATTCTCCCGAAGCCAAGGTCCGCACAGAAGCAGCCTTGCGCACCTTCATCAAGCGTTGGGAAAATTGTGCCGTCGCCAGCGATGCCTATGCCGAGCTGGCCTTGTTGCTCGGTAACCACAAAAACCCCGAAAGCACTCGCATCGCAATCGAGCTTGCCCGCACTGGTGCTGCGCTCCACCCCGACAGCCCCGGTGGCAAGCGTTGCCACGCCATTGTTGTGCGGCTCGAAGCACCGGAGCTAATCTCACTGAACAGCGAAAAAATCTGGAATGCCCCATTCCCAGAACTCGAAATTACCTACCGCCGCGCCACGAAACTTTATATCCGCGTTGTCCCCGCCAACTTTGAAGAGGAACCGGACGACGAAAAAACCAGTTTCTCCCGCTTCGGTTACCTGCGACACGAAACGGTCTCCGAACTCCTGAAAAAAACTCCCGCGAAGACATGGCAAGTTCCGCTTCCCGCTTCCGACTACGGCCCGCGTGTGTATCGTTTTTCCCCGCCAGAAGATCTCTCGCCGGGCTACTACTGCATCCTCGTGAGCGTGGACCAAAACTTTACCTACGAAACGAAATCCACGAAAGATGCACCGCTTAACACTCTCTTTACCCACTTCGTCTGGGTAAGTAATATCGCGCTGCTCGCCGAGCCGCGTGGCAGGGACTTCGTCCGCGGCTTCGTCCTGAACGCCATCACCGGAGACCCAGTCCCAGGCGCCACCGTCACGGGACGCTATGATTCGTTTGAAGGGAATAAAACTGTCCACGTGAAAACCGATGCCTCGGGTGCCTACATCCTCGAAAAATCAAACCACCTGCTTATCGCCCGTTCGCCGGACGGCCACCAAGTCGCTACCGACATGCAAATGAGAATTAATTACAGAAGAGTCCGGGGAGGCTGGAAACGCTTCAACAATGGCCTGAACATGCACTTCTTCACCGACCGCGCCATCTACCGCCCCGGGCAAACCATCCACTTCAAAGGCATCGTCTTCACCTCGAATCACAACACCGGGAAGTTTCAAACCGTCGGTGCCGGGGAAACCATCACGGTCAAACTCAGCGGCTCCGCAGCAATCGCCACACTCCAGCTCATCACCAACGAGCATGGCTCTATCCACGGCACCTTTACCCTTCCTTCCGGCGGGTGGACTGGCTCATACGAGCTGCGAGGTTCCGGCAAAATTGGCGGCGAGGACTTCCGCACCGAACACTCCGTCGAAGTCGAAGAATACAAACGCCCGAAATTTGAAGTCGCGCTCAACCCCCCGCAAATTTCCTTGCGCCCCGAGGTGCCCGTCACGCTCACTGGCGTTGCCACCGCCTATAACGGCGAACCAGTTATCGGCGCGCAGGTGCGCTATAAGGTCAAGTATGGGAATGGGCACAAAGGCGTAAGAATGCCGGAATGCAAAGGCACCGCCACGACCAATGCCACGGGCGCGTTTTTCATCACCTTCCCCACCCACGCCGAACAAGTCCATTATGCCGTCAGTGTCGAAATTACCGACGCCACGGGCGAGACCCGCGACGCCACGCTTACGCTAGAAATCCCTCCCGTCGCGCTCACAGCGCAACTCTCCGTCGAAGAATGGCAAACTATCGAGCATCCCGTTACCTTGAAAATCTCCACCGCACTGCCCATCGGCACTCCGCAAAAAGCCAGCGGAAAACTCACCCTTCACGCGCTCAAGCAGCCGGAAAAGACGCTCCGTCCGCGCCTGCCTTTGGAAAGAGACCCCGACGAAGACAGAGGCTTCGATTACTCTGGTTACCCTTTTCATGCGGCTAAGCGCGTCCCGTCCGAAACCGACCCTGCCGACCCCGCGAATTGGCCCACTGCGGAAGCCATCCTCTCGCAAGACATCGAAACCGACGCCAACGGCTCCGCGACTCTCACCACTGCCACCGCGCTTCCCGCCGGGATTTACCGCGCAGTATTCGCCACGCACGATGCCTTTGGAGAACCACTTTCTGCTACTGCGCAAATTATCGTCCACGACCTGCGTTCCGAAAAAACTGCTGTCCGCCTGCCGTTCATTTTCGCCGTCGAGAAAAGCGAACTCCGCGTGGGCGAAACTTTCCGCGCCTTATGGGACAGCGGTTGCGATACGGCCCGAGCCTTCGTGAGCATTGAGCGGCGTGGCAAAGTGATTCAAAGCTTTTGGACTGCCGCCGGGCATACCCGCCAACAAATTACACTCCCCATCACAGAGAGCCTGCGCGGCGGCTTCCTCGTGAACATCCTGCAAGTGCGCGACAACCGTCTCTACTCCGAAAGCCGCACTATCGAGGTGCCGTTTTTTGATGGAAATATTTCGTTCGCCTGGGAGCGTTTTAATTCCCGGCTTGTCCCCGGTGGACAGGAGAAATGGGCACTGCGCATCCGCGGGGAGAATCCCGGTTTCCCTGTCGAGTTCGCCGCAGCCCTCTACGACGCCTCTCTCGATGCGTTGGTAAAGAACTGGAAGCCGAAATTCGGAGACGCATTGGGCACGCTCGAACACCGCGACGGCTTCATATGGGAAAATCTCTCCAGTCTCTTTTCCATCGAAAACTGGTGTTTCCCCACCGGACTCTACTTTACCAATCACAAGGATAGAATCGTCAAAAAATACGATTCGCTGGAAACGTTCATTCATCGTGGCTACCGCAGTAGCGATATTCATTTTTCGGACGAAAAAGAAAGTTATCGGGGCGGGCAACCGCCGTGGTCGTTCTCTCATTGGTCCCGCCTGTTCTCCGATCCAGAATCCCGGAATAGAGTTTACCTAAGCGGGCGTATGATATCCCCGCCAGAACTCACCAACCAACGGAAAAACCCGTTGCGAAATCGTGCCGAACCCGCTGCTGCCGCCGCGCTTGATCCCTCTGTCGACACCATCCGCGAACCTGCCACGCCTCCCTCTACCGATGTTGCCGGAGACCTCAACGCCGTTTCCGCACGCCGCAACTTGCAGGAGACCGTGTTCTTTTTCCCTGCACTCCTCGCCGATGCCGACGGCTCTGTGCGCATCG
>JAITXH010000101.1 GCA_031284845.1 Puniceicoccales bacterium
GCAGCGCGGTCGCTGTCATGGCTGACGATGATGGTCTTTCGAGTGGGGTCGAGGCGGTGAGCGAGGGTGTTGAGGTCGCGGATGAGGCGTAACTCAAATTCGTGAAGCTCGGCGTGCTCGTCTTGGGTGGAATAGCTGATTTCGTTGCCGAGGCCCCATATGATGATGGAGGGGTGGTGGCGGTGCTGGGTGACCATGTCGGTGAGCATGGAGGTGGCGTTGGCGGCGAGGATTTCGCTGGGGGGATAAGCACGAGGGGCGATGACGTTGACGAGGGGGATTTCTTCCCAGATAAGGAGACCGAGTTCATCGCAGCGCTGGAGGACGTAGTCGTCTTGTTGGTAGTGGGCGAGACGGAGGAAGTTGAAGCCGACTTCTTTGATGCGGC
Organism: Puniceicoccales bacterium; assembly: GCA_031284845.1. Taxonomy (GTDB): domain Bacteria; phylum Verrucomicrobiota; class Verrucomicrobiia; order Opitutales; family UBA953; genus CALNBE01. The sequence goes on from JAITXH010000101.1 coordinate 389, forward strand.
GCAAGTCGGCGTCGTGTTGGGCGTCGGAGAGAGCGGGGCCAAAGCCCGGGCGGTCTTGGTGGCGGCTAACGCCGACGAGCTTGCAGGGTTTGCCGTTGAGGAAGAATCCGTTGTCTGGAGTGAACTCAAACCAGCGGAAGCCGTGGCGGAGGGTGACTTGATCAACTACCGTGGGGGCATTGTCGCTGGTAGCGCGAAGGCGAAAAGTGAAGGTGTAGAGGTTTGGTGCCTCGGGCGACCAGAGAAGGGGGTTCGCAACAGCACCAATGAGCGGACTGCCTGCCGCACCTTGCACTTCAGCAACAACGGTGCCGTCTGGCGCGGTGACGGTGAGTTCAACTTTCAGCGGACTCGTTTTGAGCGCACCCGCGATGGCGATGGGAGCGACTTCAAAACGGGCGGCGGCGGCGGTCGTCTCGGATTTGATCGTCGGGAGAACGTCGCGGGCAAATGAATTCCAGTTGGCGCGTATCAGATGAACTTGGCGGTAAAGTCCGCCGTATTGGTTGAAATCGCCGCTGAGGGGCGGGAGGTGGCGGTTCTTTTCGTTGGAGACGCGGACGAGGATGCTATTATCGCCCTGCCTGCGCAGGTGCTTGGGAAGCTCGACGGTAAACGCGCTGTAGCCACCGTGGTGTGCGGCGAGCTGGGTGCCGTTAAAATAAACGGTAGCACTTTGTCCGGCAGCGCCGAAGCGCAGGTAATGGTAAAGATCACTGAAAGGCTTGAAAGCGGCGGAGTCGAAGTTGAGCACTTTGCGATACCAGGAGACATCGCGGCGATACTCGGCTTTTTCGATCGTGTCTTTGGCGTTCCACGAGTGGGGCAACGTGACGGGCACCCAGCCAGTGGCGATGGCGGCTTCTTCCGGCGTGGCCAGATTTCTTTCAAGATATTCCCAACCGTCATTGAAGGCTTGGGTGTCGCGCCACGGGAAGTGGCGGGGCGCGACGGCACCGAGGGCAGATTGCGCTTTGCCATCGGCGGTAACACCGGAAGTCCCGGTATCGGCAGCGGCATTTTTTTCCGCCAGGTTGTCGCGTTCCACGCGATAGGCATTGGCACTGAAAGGATCGCCTTGGGCAGTGGCGGCAACAGCCCCGGCAAGTGCGAGGAAAACGGAAAAAAACAGGCGAGAAACAATGTGCATGACAGGGGAATGAATGCCGCAGAATGCAGTGTCCGCAAATAAAAATACGCATCGTTCTGCATGCCGAACAGGATACCTGACAATTAAAGCAAGAAAACGCCTTCTCGATGCCTCTACCGAATACACCTTGGATCCGCCTAACAAAAAACCCGATGCCAACTTAAAGGCATCGGGCGGCAATAAATACCGATCGGCTAAAATGCGAACGCCCCCTTCCCTTTTTTGAAAAAGGAAGCGGGGCGACGATTTTGAGACAATTTTGTCTTATTCCGCTTTCTTTTCTTCGGCGGAAGCGTCGGCTCTGGGCCTTTCCTTTTTGTCGCGCCTTTTGTATTCGCGCTTTCCTTTGCGGCCTTCGGTCTCCCCGGCGTCTGCTTCCGGATTCTCTTCAGGAGGCAGTTCAATCGGGTTTTCGGAGACGACTTCAAATTCGAGCTCGTGCGTGATTTCGTTGTGCAACTTGATGTGCGCGACATGCTTGCCCAAACCTTTCACAGAGCCATGCGGGAGATGAACTTTTTTGCGGTCAAACGTGACACCTTGCTCGGAGAGCTTGGAGGCGATATCTATCGCGGTCACTGCGCCGAACATTTTGCCGCCTTCGCCTGTTTTCACAGCAAAGACGAGATGTATCTCGGTGAGTTTGGCAACGATGCTTTGCGCGGATTCCAATTCTTTGGCTTCACGGGCAGAGCGGGCCTTTTTAAGGGCTTCGATGTGTTTGCGGTTGGCGCGGCTCACGGGGAGCGCGATGTTCTGCGGGAACAAAAAGTTGCGGGCGTAGCCGGCGCGAACCTTTATCTGGTCGCCTTCGGCGCCAAGATTTTCCACAGGCTTAAGAAGAAGGACTTCAGAGAGTGCCATTGTCGTTAGTGTGTTTTATGTGTTTGTTTTAGTGTTTCTGTTGAAGATATTTGCGCCGCTGTATGTGCAACGGCTTTGCTCGTTTTCTCAAAAAGGCACGTCTTCTTCGATAGCGTCATGCGTGGCCGCAGACGAAGGAGGTGGCGTGGCTTGCCGTTGTGCGGCTGGAGCAGGCGCAGAGCGGCGGGGAGGCGGGGAACTGTCTTCGTAACTGCCGCCGCCCGAAGCACCGGGAGCGTTGTCACCACGTCCGCCGATGAAGGTAAATGTCTCAAGGACGACACCGAGGCGGCTGCGCTTTTCGTTGGTGTTCTTATCCTCCCACTGGTCGAGTTTAAGGCGACCTTCGATGAGGAGACTGGAGCCTTTGGTGCAATATTTGGCGATTGTCTCTGCCTGTTTGCCAAAGCTGTCTATGTCCACAAAGGTGACTTCTTCGCGTTGCTCGCCTTCCTTCGTAGTGAAACGGCGGTTGACGGCGAGTCCGAGCCGGGCGACGGTCATGCCGCTTGGCAGGGTGCGCAAGTCGGGATCCCGGGTCAGATTACCCGCGAGGATGACTTTATTGAAGGATGCCATGGGAGGAATGCGGACCGTCTCAGGCCGCTTGGATTAAGATGCGCTTGATGGTGCGGTCGAGGCGCAGTTTCTCGCGAAAGGCGGAGGGCGCGGTGGGCGGGCCGTCAAAGGAGAGCTGCACGTAGATGCCGCTTGGGTTTTTCCGGTCAGTGACGCGGATGAAATTTTTCTGGCCGAGCGACTGCTCGCCGGTGACGCTGGCGCCGACGGCGGCGAGCGTGTCTTTGAGCCGTGTGAGGGCGTGTTCGGCGGGCTCATCAAATCCACGAAGATCGAGGATGATGGACGCGCGGTAACTGTTGCTGATTTTCGAAGCGGTCATGGTGACGTTTTTTTATTGATGAAATTTTGGGCGAAGGCGGTTCCCCGGCTGAGCCAGGTTTCAATGCCTTGTATGTATGTGTCGAGTTTTGTGGTGATGGTAGTTTGCTCTTCTTCTGTGAGTTTTCCGAGGACGTGATCGGCTAAATCCTGACCGGGATAGCGCTTGCCACCGATGCCGATGCGAAAGCGGGCAAAGGTGTTTGGCAGGCACTGGAGGATGCTGGTAATGCCGTTGTGTCCGCCATCGCTGCCGCCGATCGTCAATTTCATGGCACCCGGCGGAAGCGTGATATCGTCGTAAACGACGAGCAGACTTTCGACTGGCGTTTTGAGGAATTGGACAAAGGGACCGATGCAGCGCCCGCTCTCATTCATATAAGTGAGCGGTTTGACGAGCCACACAAGGCGGTTGTCCAACGTGGCTTTGGCGACGGCACCGTTGACCCGGGACTGCGCAGTAAAGCGCGTCCCTGCGCGGGTGGCCAGCGCGTCGAGAACGCGAAAACCAGTGTTGTGGCGCGTGTCCGCATACTCCGGTCCGGGATTTCCCAAACCGGCGATGACTGCGGAGGCCATGGTGTTGAAAACTCAAAGAACAATGGGGAAGGAATTCCTTCCGTAAAAAAGCAATACCGAAAAGAAACAGGATTACTTTTTGGCTGCTGCCGGTTTGGCAGCGGGTGCTGCTGCTGCCGGTTTGGCACCTTCGGCGGGCTTGGCTCCGGCGGCGGGTGCTGCTGCTGCGCCTTCGGCGGCGGCAGGTGCGGCGGTGGTCTCTTCGACCTTTTCTTCTTCCTGCGCGGTGCAAACAACAACGGCGCGGGTCTGGTCACCGGGATAGACAACGCCATCCAGCTTGGGCAGGTTGGCAATGTGGATGGACTGGTTGACGTGCAACTCGGAGACGTCCACAGCAATGGAGCCGGGGAGGTTCTTCGGGAAGCAGCGCACGGTGATCTCGTGAAGCATGATGTCCAGAGTGCCGTTTTCGACTCTGACGCCGACGGCGTCTCCCGTGAAGTGAATGGGGACGCTCGCGCTCATTTCGCTATTGGGGTCCACCGAGAGAAGGTCGAGGTGGACGATGGCGAGCGAGAGTGGGTCGCGTTGAAAGTCGCGTATGAGCGAGAGGGCGGAGCTGCCGTCTTCCAGCGCAAGCTCGACGAGGACAGCTTCGCTGCCTTTGGTGCGCATGAGTGTGCGCAGTTCGATTGCATCCACGCTAACTGGCTTGTTGCCCGTTGTGCCGTAGATAATACCGGGAATGAAGCCTGCTTTGCGCAATCGGCGGGCTGGGCCGCGTCCGATGCCGTCGCGGTTTTTGACGGAGAGTTTAAGTTGTTTTTTCATGTGTTGGTGTCCCTGTGAGTCACGGTCCCGCGAGTCGTTTGCGGCCGCGCCCCGACCGGGAGTAGTCGAGAAAGGGGGCGCAAGTTAGGAAGGGTGTATTAAAATGCAACCCTGATTTTTCAGCCCGCATATGGCAGGGGGATTCCGGTTTGGCTTTGCCCTGTCTTTTGCACGCGCGTCACACCAGACCTTCCCGCGTCAAGAGTGCGTTCAAATCGGGGTCGCGGCCCATGAAATCGCGGAATAGCTTTTCGGGAGGTTCACTGTTGCCTTTGGAGAAGATTTTTTCGCGCAATTCGTATCCGGTTTTTTCGTTGAGAATGCCGTCTTTTAAAAACCGTGTGAATACGTCCGCTTCGAGCACCTCCGCCCACTTGTAAGAATAGTAGCCGGCGGCGTAGCCGGTGGGATCGGAAAAAATGTGAGAGAACCGCCGTGCCATGGAAGGCGTCGGCGCACTTGCGGGCACATGGTAATCGGCGAGAAAGTTATTCCAGATATCGTCGAGATCACGTCCCTTGAGTTCAGCGAGATGGATGTGCAATTCGAGGTCGAGCTTGCCAAAGGAGAGCTGGCGTATGGTAGCGGTGGCAGCGCGGTAATTGGCGGCGCGGACGAGCTTCCCGAGCAATTCATCGGGGAGCGGAGCGTGCGTCTCGTGGTGCCGCGCAAAGATATCGAGGCTTTCCTTGTGCCAGCACCAGTTTTCGAGGAGTTGCGAGGGCAACTCGACAAAATCCCAGGCGACGCGGGTGCCGCTCAGCGTTTCGTAGGGCACGGCGGAGAGGATGTGGTGAAGGAGGTGCCCGAACTCGTGGAAGATGGTAAGCGCTTCGTCGTGGGTAAGAAGAGGCTCTGCGCCGTTGACGCCGGGCGTGAAGTTGCCGCACATGAGGCCGAGATGCGGAGCGAAACCGCCATCGGGACGCGGGCCGCCAGTGCGCAGGTGGTTCATCCAAGCGCCGCCACGCTTGGTTTCGCGGGGGTGCCAGTCGGTATAGAAGGAGCCGAGGTGGCGGTCTCCGTTGAAGACTTCGTAAAACTTCACCTCGGGGTGCCACACATCCACGGGAGTGCCCGGGCTGCGGTCTTTTGCGGTGGCCGGGAAAACTTTGGCCGCGCCGGTGTCCGGGTCTGTAAAGGTGGTATCGCGCTGGAGAACGCGGATGCCGAAGAGCTTTCCGAAAATAGTGAACGCGCCTTCGATGACGCCGCCGACGGGGAGGTAGGCACGGAGTGCCTCCGGGTCGAACGCGTATTTTTCGCGCCGTTGCAATTCAGCCCAATAGCCGAGTTCCCAAGGTGCGAGGCGGGCGGGGGCGGACTGTTGCGCATCGGCCTTGAATCGCTCCAACTCTGCGGTCTCGCGTTCGAAGTGAGGCTTCACACGGCGGTGGAGGTCTTCGATGAATCGCAGAGCACTGTCTCCGGAGCCGGCCATGCGGCGTGCGGTGGTGAGGTCGGCAAAGTTTTTTTTGCCGAGCAGCCGGGCTTTAGAGTCGCGCAGTTCCAGGATTTGCCAGACGAGGGCCGTGTTATCCCACGCACCCTGAGAGCCGATACTCGCGAGTGCTTCCCAACATTCGCGGCGAAAGGTTTCGTTCTTCGCATACTGGAGCACGGGGGAAATGGAGGGGGCGTGCAAAGTAAAGCGCCATGCAGGATGCTCGGCACCGGGTTGCCCTTTGGCGCGGGCAGACTCGGCGGCAGCGGCAAGAGCACTCTCCGGTAATCCATCAAGCAATGCGGGGTCGGTGACCGTTTTTTCCCATGCGTTGGTGGCATCGAGCACGTTTTCGGCATATTTCTGGGTAAGCCGGGCGAGGTCGGCGTTGAGCGTTTCGAGGCGCTTCTTGTCATCCGCAGAGAGGTCGGCACCGTTTTCGGTGAAATCGGCAAGCGTCTCAGTGAGCAGGCGTTGTGCAGGGCCGGTGAGTGCAGCGGCTTCCGGGGTGGCGGCATAGGCTTTGAGGACGGCCCAGAGGGCTGGATTGAGCGTGATGCTGGTGGAAAACGCCGAAACTTGAGGGAGGAGCCGGTTGTAGATTTCGCGGAATACGGGGGTGTTGTTGACAGAGTTGAGGTGCTCCACCCTGCCCCAGGCTTCATTCAAGGTCCGGGTGGCGTTTTCAAGCCCGAGCACGGTGTTGCCAAATGTGAGCTGGTCGTGCGGCAAAGCGCCGAGCGCGTCAATGGCAGCGGCGGCACCCTGAAGCGCGAACGTGATGTCTGCCTCCATGATGCCGGGGGCGAGGCGACTCCACGGGATGAGAAAATCTTGTGCGAGGAAAGGATGCGTTTGTGACATGAGGGCTGACGGATAGAGAAGAAACGGGAAATAAGAAATGAGAAATTTGATTTCCGATTCAGGAAAAATGCGATTACATGCGCCGCATGTCTTACGCAATACCGACACAGCCCCGCGCCGTCCGCTACCATGCGACAGGGAAGCCGGAGGAAGTCCTCCACTTCGAGGCCCTGCCCTTCACTAGCCCCTGCGCCGACGATGAAGTCGTGGTGCTCCTCGAGATGGCCGTAGTCCACCCCTCGGATCTCGGTATGGTAGGCGGCACCTACGGGCGCCTCCGCACGCTGCCCGCCGTAGCGGGACGAGAAGGGACGGGGCGAGTGGCATTTGCCGGGGCGGCGGTGACGACTCTCAAGCCCGGTGACCGCGTGCGCATGCCTGAAGACGAGGGCGTGTGGCGCGAAGCAGTGATCGCCAAGGCCTCAGCGTTGCGCTCTGTGCCCACAGACATCCCGGCAGAGCAGGCATGCATGGCGTTTATCAACCCGCCGACCGCACTCCTCGTGCTGCAGGAGTTCGTGGCACTCCAACCCGGAGATTGGATAATCCAAAACGCGGCAAATTCCGCCGTCGGCGAGTGCGTTATCCAACTCGCACGGGCACATGGCCTGCATACCGTCAATCTCGTGCGCTCATCAGAAAAACATGCCAGACACCTAAAAGCACTCGGAGCGGATCTGGTGCTGGCCGATGACAAAGACGCGCTCAAAGCCCTGGCCGGAGCACTACAGAGGCAGGCACCCCGACTCGCCTTGAACAGCGTGGGCGGGCCAAGCGCCATCACGCTCACACGCGCACTGGGCGACAACGGCGTGCTGGTCACCTTTGGCGGGATGACGAGCGAGGCCATCCGTTTCCCCACCCGGGAATTTATTTTCAAAAACATCACCTACCGCGGGTTCTGGATGGATCGCTGGGCGCGCACCGCGAAGGCGGAGGCACTGCAAGGAGTGCTTGAAACGGTGTTTGCACGACTGCGCGACGGCTCGCTGCACATGGCCGTGGACAGCGTTTATCCTCTGGAAGATTTCGCAGCGGCACTGGCGCGCGCAGGTGCCTACGGGCGCAGCGGGAAGGTGCTCTTGCGCGGCCCCGGCGCAGTTCACACCTGACCCGGCGAGGGGTTTCCCTTTTTGCTGGCAACACCATCCATCTTTCCTATCCATCTATTCATGCAGCAGGAGATATTTAACACCATCCCACACCGTCCTCCATTTTTGTTCGTTGACGGCATTGTCGAGATGCGTGACGACAGCATCACATGCACGCGCACATTGCGTGCCGAGGAACCTTTTTACAAAGGACACTATCCGGGCAACCCGATCACGCCGGGAGTGCTGCTGTGCGAAGCCGTCTTCCAGACTGGAGCCATCTATTTGGTGAAAAAAATCGGCAATGCTGAAAACAAGACCCCGGTGCTTTGCCGCATCGAAGACGCCAAGTTCAAAAACATGGTCTTCCCCGGCGATACGCTCACCATCCAAGTGTCCATGCGCGAGCGCCTGCAGGACTTTCATTTCATGTCCGGGAAAGTGCTGAAAGACGGGAAAATCGTCCTGACCATCCGCTTCGCACTCGCGCTCATCACCGCTGCGTGATCCCCCCGTTCTCACCGCACCCCGTCCCCTTGCACCCCATGGACTATCTTCAATTCGCCGGAAAAAAAATCCTCGTTACCGGAGTCGCCAACAAAAAATCCGTCGCATGGCATATCGCCCGAACGCTCGAGGCATGCGGTGCGACCGTCCTCTACAGCGTGCGCTCCAAAGCGCGGCGCGACTCGCTCGCCGAAGCACTCGCCGGCAAGCCCGTCTTCGTATGCGACGTGGAAGACGAGGCACAAACACGGCAACTGGCAGAACAAGTAAGCGCCGCACACGGAGCCATCCACGGCCTCGTCCACAGCATCGCATTTGCCAACTACAGCGAGGGCGTAAAACCATTTCACGAAACGCAACGTGCCGATTTTTTGCAGGCCACATCCATCTCCGCATTTTCCCTCGTCGAACTGGCGCGGGCATTCAAACCCCATCTGGCGGACGACGCCTCGGTGGTCGCCATCGGCATATCTTCCCAAGTGACGGCGGCCAATTACGGCTTCATGTCACCCGTCAAAGCGGCTCTGGAATCCATCGTGCGCTTCCTTGCGAAATCATTCAGCGCCGACACCCGGGTGCGCTTCAACACCGTCAACGCCGGGCCATTGAAGACCAGCGCCTCGGCAGGCATCCCCGGCTACTTGGAAAATTATCTCTTCGCAGAACAACTTACCCTGCGCAAAAAAAATATCACAACCCAAGAAGTAGCCGACGTCGCCGTGTGGCTGCTCAGCCCACGCTCCAGCGGCATCAATGCGCAAGGCATCGTCGTGGACGCCGGGATGGGTTGGAACTATTTCGATGAGACCGTCGTAAAAGCCGCCACGCGGCTATAAGCCACGTCCTGCTTTGCCTTACCCCACAGCGCGGACAACCGCCTCAGCAAGCGCTTCCGGAGACGGATTGTCGGCTTGGGCAGTCACCGGGATACCGTGCTCGCGCAGCGCCGACGCCGTGCTCGGGCCAATGGCTACGGCCTTCGGGTGGCGCGCCGTTTTCACCGGAGTCAACACCTTCGCCTGCGCCACAAAAGCGTCCACAGCAGAAGCACTGGCAAAAACAATCGCATCCGCTCCCTGCCGGCGGAAAGTTTCCGTCGCGTCAAGTTGCCCGACATCATTCTCCATCGTAGCATAGACCATGAGCGTCTGCACGATGGCGTGCGCCTTCCCTTCCAGCGTCTTTGCCAATGTCTCAGCGTTGCGGTTACCCGTGACGATGAGCACGCGCAAATGCGCCAAATCTTCCCCGGCAATCAATTCGCGGGCAAGCGCCTCAGCGGTAGCCTCATCAGGGAGTAAATCCACATTGAGGCGAAATTCGCGGACGGCTCCCGCTGTGGCATTGCCCACACAGGCGATGCGGCTCAACCCGATACCGCGGATGTCATTGAAGGTCTCGAAAAAGCGCTCAAAGAAACCACGCACCCCGTTGGCGCTCGTGAAAATAATCCAGTCAAACTGCCCCATCCCCGACCAGACATCGTCAAGCACTTCGGGGTCGGCAGTGTATTCCACATCTATGAGAGGAATCTCAAGCACCACGGCACCAAGACCTTCAAGAGCCTCATGCAAGGCAGCACTTTGCCCCTCCGGGCGGGTAATTACGATGCGCTTCCCGTCCAGTGGACGGGCAGATGGTGATGCGGATGGGGAAGTCATTGGAAAAAGGAAAAGGAGAAAGGCGGCAAAAACAAGCGTTTTAACCCGCATATTTCAGGAGAAACACAGATGGCGGGCGGCAAAAGATTGGACAAATGCGCCCGGATTCTCATGACACCACCAGATTCAGATCCCGCTTCATGTCCTTTCTCAAAACACTTGAGCGCCACCGTTGGGACGACGTTCGCGCATCCATTCTTTCACACACCGCAGCCGATGTCGAACGTGCGCTCGGGCAAGCCGCCGCCGGGAGATGCTCGCTCGACGCACTGCAAGCGCTTCTTTCACCCGCCGCCACCCCTTATCTCGAACCCATGCTCAGGCTCGCCTGGCAAAAGACCCTCCAGCGCTTCGGACGCACCGTCCAGCTTTTTGCCCCGCTCTACGTTTCCAACGAATGCCACAACATCTGCTCCTATTGCGGGTTCAGCATGGAAAACAAAATCCCGAGGAAAATTCTCACCGACGCCGAATTGCTCCGGGAAGCAGGAGCCTTGAAAAAGTTGAACTTCGACCATGTCCTCGTCGTCTCCGGCGAATCTGCTCAAAAAGTAGGCATGCCCTATTTCGAGCACGCGCTGGCACTCCTGCGCCCGCACTTCGCCAACATCAGCCTGGAAGTGCAACCGCTCGACACCGCCGACTATGCGAAACTGCGCACTCTGGGTCTTTCCGCAGTCCTTGTCTATCAAGAGACTTATAACCGGGAAGACTACCACAGATACCACCTCAAAGGGCGCAAAGCGGACTTCGACTACCGCGTCGAGACTCCCGACAGGCTCGGCGAAGCAGGAGTCCACAAAATTGGTTTAGGGGCGCTTTACGGTCTGGAAGATTGGCGCGTGGACAGCTTTTTTGTCGCCCTGCACCTTGATTACCTGGAGCACACTTACTGGCGCTCGCGCTACAGCATAGCCTTCCCGCGCTTGCGCCCGCACGCAGGCGGACTCGAGCCTAAAGTCGAGATGACCGACCACGACCTCGCACAGGCCATTTGCGCGTTTCGTCTTTTCAGCAACGAAGTGGAGATTTCTTTGACGACACGCGAAGCGCCCCGGCTCCGGGACCATGCCATGCGTCTTGGCGTGACGACCATGAGTGCAGGAGCCAAGACCAACCCCGGAGGTTACTCCAATCCCGGACACCCCGACGGCAAAGACAGTTCGCTGGAACAATTTCACATGGCCGATGAGCGTTCACCGGAAGCTATCGCCGCCATGCTTCGCAGCCAAGGCTACGAGCCTGTCTGGAAAGACTGGGATCCCTGCTACGACATCGCAGTCTAAGTCCGACTTTCGCTACTGGGGCGTTCTTCGGAGATGCGTTCCTTGATTTGCAATAAGTTGCACTCTAGAATTGCTTCTTTGTTATTTCGAGTGGAGCACAGTATCTTTTTCTTCTGAATCCCCAAACGGTGGAAAGTGTTAATAACCTCCGGTGAACGGCGAAGCGATGTAACTGGCGAATAGTCCACCCCTCGGGACATCGTCTCCGGAGCTGCCATCTCGCCCCAATGCCGATTAACGGTCAAAGCGAAGCCCTATTTTCCAAAAACAAACTCAAATGGAGGCAGATTCCGTTCGTTCTCTTTCCACCAGAGGCGCAAAGCCTCGTCTGTCGGGAAATCGCCTGCCGCGTTTCTTTGCTTAAATTGTTGCCATGCTTCTTTGAGGAGAACCATGGCGTTTTTCGCCTCCTCGCGAAGCTCATCGGGGAAAGACTCACTCGCTGAAACAGCTACGGCAAAAGAAATCAATTTCTGATTTTTATCCTGAAGGGAAAACCCCGGCCATGCGCCAACCACCGCATGGGCGAGCACCGTACAAATCCGTATATCCAACTCGGGGTGAAGAGAACACAGGGCGAGATGACGGAAAAATTCCAAATTAAGCGGAATGCATTTAGCGGCCCCTTTCAGGACATCGCCCCATTTCGCTAGATCCTCAAATCGCTGCGCAGTGCCATAGTCATTTATCGCGTTAAACGCACCTTTTGCCAATTCAAGTTGGATTTCCGCGTACTGCGGGACTTCCGCTGAAACCATGTTGGCAGTAGATTTCAGGACATCGCCCCATTTCTCCAAATCCTCAAATCGCTGTGCAGCACCATCGTAGGCTATCGCGTTGACCGCACCTTTTGCCAATTCAAGTTGGATTTCCGCGTATTGCGAGACTTCTGCTGAA
>JAITXH010000147.1 GCA_031284845.1 Puniceicoccales bacterium
AAGAAAAAAACTTTCAAATCTCAAATTTCAAATCTCAAATTTGTCTCTTGTCTCTCTCCCACTTCAGCCCGCGCATCAGGCCACGCAATTCCGCTAAACCACGCATACGCCCAATGCACGAATACCCGGGGGTAATCCCCGAAGGCTTGCCCAAATCATCCAACATCACGCGCCCGTGGTCCGGACGAAACGCCAATTGCCAATCGCGTTCGCCAGTCGCCTTGCGACGCGCTTGTTCGTCGAGCAACGCCCGAACCACAGCCGGCATGTCCACCGAACCTTCAAGATGCGCAGCTTCGTAAAACGAGCCGTCGGGGAGCCGCTGCGTGCTGCGCAAATGCACCGCATGAATGCGCGACGCAAACCGCTGAACAATCCCCGGCAAATCATTGCGGGCACAGGCACTGAGCGAACCCGTGCAAAAACACAGTCCATTTGCCGGGCTGTCCGCCAGGCGCAACACCGCCTCGATGTCCTCGGCGTCCGAGACGATACGCGGCAAGCCCAACACAGGAAACGGCGGGTCATCCGGGTGAATGGCGAGCCGCACCCCGAGCGATTCGGCAGTCGGAACCACTTCCGCGAGAAAACGGCCCAACTTGGCGCGCAACGCCGCCGCATCCAGATGCGCATGGCGGGCAAGCCTGGCGCGGATGTCGTCCAGCGAGAGACCCCATTTGCAGCCGGGAAAAACGTCTATGACATCCTTGATAAAACTTTCCCGTTTCGCGTCGTCGAGGCTCCGCCACCATTCGCCGGCTTGCGCGATTTGTTCGGGCGTGTAGTCGGCCTCGGCCCCTTTCCGGCGCAAGGCGTGGATGTCGAACGCCGCCAGTCGAAACGGCTCAAAACTGAGGCATTCCGAGCCGTCGGGCAGGCGGTGGCGCATGTCGGTGCGAATCCAGTCCAGCGCGGGCATGAAGTTGTAAATGACGACGCGCACATCCTCGGCGGCCAGATTGCGAAGGGTCTGGCGGTAGTTTTCAAACAAACGTGCGAGGTCGTTTCCGCGCCCCGTTTTAATGTCCTCGTGGACGGGCACCGACTCGACCGCGACCCAGCGCAACCCGGCAGCTTCGATGAGCGCCTTGTGCTCGCGAATGGCCTCGCGGGGCCAGAGTTCGCCGTAGGGAATGCGGTGAATGGCGGAAAACACGCCCTCTGCGCCCGTCTGCCGTATCCAAGGCAAGGGCACGGAGTCGTCGGGGCCGAACCAACGGAAGGACTCGATCATCATACGCCGGAGAAAATGGTGAATCCTCCGTCCACCGCGAGCACCGTGCCCGTGACAAAGCGCGATGCGTCGGCGAGCAGGTAATGAATCGCGCCGTGCAGCTCGTCGGGTTCGCCGAAGCGTCCGAACGGGGTGTTCTGGATGATGAGTTTGCCGCGTGCGGTGAGTGAGCCGTCTTCGTTGGTGAGCAGGCGGCGGTTTTGTTCGCCGATGAAGAATCCGGGCATGAGGGCGTTGACGCGGATTTTTCCTTCGGACACGCGGGCCATATCGGCGGCGAGCCAACGGGTGAAGTTTTCCACGCCGGACTTGGCAGCGGAGTAGCCGACGACGCGGCTAATGGCCTGCGGCGCGGATGCCGAAGAGTAATTGACGATGGCGCCGCGTCCGCCCTTGAGCATAGCGGGCATGAATACGAGCGAGGGCAGGACGGTGCCGCCGAGGTTGAGGTCAACGACTTGGAGGAAGGCGTCGAAGTCGAGGTCGGTGAAATTTTTGTCCGGCGTGATGGTGGCGCCCGGCATGTTGCCGCCGGCGCCATTGAGCAGGCCGTCAATGCGGCCCCATTTTTCGAGCACGGCGTCGCGGGCGCGTTCGAGCGCGGGGCGGTCGAGCACGTTGGCGGCGAGCGCGAGGGTTTGCGCGTCGGGGTTGGCGGCCTTGCAGCGGGCGACGGTGGCCTCGAGTTTTTCCTGCGAGCGTCCGATCAAGACGACTTTGGCATTTTGGGCGGCGAGGTAAGCGGCGGCTGAACCCGCCAACGCACCTGATGCGCCGGTGACGATATACACGCGATTTGCGATGTCGAAGAGTTGGGACATGATGGGGCGGGGTGTAGCAAAGTTGCCTGCACATTTCACGAGAATTCGCTTGGGGCGCAGCGCTTCCGGACTGATTTTCAGGACATTTTGAAATTCTCATGAAATATGCGGGTTAATTTAGATTGAATCCCGGACGCAGTGCTTTTGTGTTGCGCGCCTTTTGTGCCGGAGTGCACGGCGCTCCGGTTCCCACGCTTTTTTTCAATGCTTTATTATCTTAAAAATCTCACTTCCGTTTGGGGGCCTTTCCGGCTTTTCGAATACCAGACCGTGCGTGCCGTGCTGGCCGGTGCCACGGCGCTTGTGATAGGCTTTATCATCGCTCCTTTTGTGCTCGAAAAGTTGCGCAACTTGCGGCACAGCGAGCGCGATCTGAACGGTATCGTCAAGGATGGCGGCAAGGTGCCCGTCATGGGCGGATTCATCGTGCTGATTCCCGCGCTGATCTCCTCGCTGCTTCTGGTGCGGATGAATCTTTGGGTCGTCGTGGCCTTAATCATCTATCTTGGCATGAGTCTGGTGGGCTTTTTTGACGATTACCTGAAAGTGAAAAAGAACAATTCGGACGGCATATCCGGGCGCGTCAAACTGCTCGGGCAGGGGGCTTGCGCCCTGATCGCGATGACGGTCTTATTTGTGGCGTCTGACGAGAAGACGTTCGCGGCGTCTCTGGAGGTGTGGGTGCCGTTTTTAAAGACGGCAGTGCTCATGCCGGACTCATTCCCGCTGTGGGGCGGGATTCTCCTGATAGTGGCATTTTTCACGCTGGTGACGGTAAGCTCCAGCAATGCTGTGAACCTCACTGACGGGTTGGACGGGCTGGCTATCGGCTGTGTGATAACGACCACGCTGACGTTTGGCGTGATAGCCTATCTGAGCGGGCATGTGCATTTTGCCAAATATCTACAGATTGGCTATGTGCCGGGCGGCGGGGAGCTGGCCGTGTTGTGTTCTGCATTGCTGGGCGGAAGTCTCGTGTTTCTCTGGTATAATGCGGAACCGGCGGAGGTCTATATGGGCGATATCGGTTCGCTGGGTTTGGGTGGAGTCATCGGTGCCATTGCTTTCATGACACACCAGCCGTTTTTGCTCATCGTTGCGGGCGGCGTGTTTGTGGCCGAGGCGCTCTCCGTGATGATTCAGGTGGTGTGGTTTAAGCACACGGGTGGGCGGCGTGTCTTCCTGATGTCGCCGATACACCATCATTTTCAAAAGAAAGGCTGGCGGGTCTCAAAAATAGTTATTCGCTTCTGGTTGTTGTCGTTGCTGTGCGGTATCGCCAGCCTCATCACCCTTAAACTCCGTTGAGAAAAAACGTTCCGGGACACCCATGGAAATTCCGAAAAATATAGCCGATCGCCTCAAGCGCCCCGTCGCCATTTTCGGTGCCGGGGTGAGTGGTTCGGCGACGAAGCAGCTTTTGGCGCGAATGCACGCGCAGGCCAAAGTCTATGATGAAAGGGGAGGGGAGGGGGCCATTGCCGCATTCGACGACAACACGGCCACGAGGCACGATCTGGTGATTTACAGTCCGGGCTTTGCCCAAAACCATCCGTGGCTGCTGGCGGCGAGGCGCATGGGCGTTCTTTGTTTCGGCGAAATGGATTTTGCTTCGATTTTCTGGAAGGGGCCGATCGTGGCTGTGACCGGGACCAACGGCAAGACGACGCTCACGGAGTTTCTCGCCTTTGCACACAAGCGCAACGGGCGGGAAGCGGTGGCCGCAGGCAACAACGGCTATGCCTTTTCGCGCCTTTTCGAGTTGTCCGGCAATCGTGTCCCTCTGCCTGTGTGCGAGGTCAGTTCATTCCAATCCGAAGATATCCGGCACTTCTCCCCAACGGCGTTGCTGTGGACAAATTTTGATGAAGACCATCTCGACCGGCATCCCGGCCTCGAGGTGTATTTCCGTGCAAAATACAAGCTGGTCGAACGTCTGGCCGGCGAGCATCTGTTTGTCGGAGAATCCGTGCTCGCGGCGGCGCGGCGTTTCGGATTGGTGCTGCCTCCGTTTACCGTGGTCGCCACGCGTGCAGAGGTGGCGGACAAGGTGCCGCAGGGAAGCATTTTTACCTCATGGCCGCAGATGGAAAATTATGCATTGGCCCTGCGCTACTGGTTGTCTGAGGGGCTGCCAGTCCGGGCGTTGGAAGATGCGGCGCGAGTGTTTACCGCCGGGCGGCACCGGCTTGCCAAGGTCGCTGAAATCAACGGCGTGAGCTATTGGAACGACTCAAAGGGGACAAATTTCCACGCCGTGCTGGCCGCGTTGAAAACGCTGCCTGGCCCTGTGCTTTGGTTGGGCGGCGGACAGTGGAAAGGCGGCGATTTAAGCGTCTTTGCCGCACGTCTCGCCGAGCGCGTAAAGACGGCTTTTTTGATAGGGGAAACCGCGCCTGTCTTGCACAAAGTTTTTCAGGAGAAAAAAGTGCCCGCGCATATTTTCAAAAGCATGCACGACGCCGTTCTGGCCGCTCACAAGGCGGCGCTTCCGGGCGACGCCGTATTGCTCAGCCCCGGGTTCTCCAGCTTCGACATGTTTAAAAACTATGCCGATCGCGGTGTCGTATTCGAACAACTCGTGCTGGCGCTGAAAAACAGCGTGCAGTGAGCAACGGAAGACGGTGAACCGGCCTCCCCGGGGCGGCGCTCATTCACCCGAACCAGTTTCGCCTTCGGGTGTGATGTTTGTGTTGGCTGGCAATTTGTAGAAAACCTTTTCCATGACTAGACCCGCAGCCGGTGCTGCCGGCACGATGGACGAACTGACCTGCGCATCCCGGTAGGCGAGCAATTCCTGTGGTGTGAGTTTCCCCGTCCCCACTTCTATCAGGCCGCCGGCCAGCCGCCGGACCATCTTGTAAAGATAGCCGCTGGCCTCTGTCGTGACGGTGACACGCGCTCCGCGGCGTGCCACATCCAGGCGGCGCAAATCTTTTATGGGGTTATCGCTTTCCGAAGAGTCGCGGTTGCGCCCGCCGAATGCCGAGAAATCATGCACTCCGGTAAGCAGTACCGCCGCCTCGACCATGCGTTTGGTGTCGAGTTTGCGCTCGCCGGTCGAGAAACAGTAGCGGACTTCCATAGGCGGGGCAAACCCCTCGTAGATGTAATAGCGGTAACGTTTCCCGTAGGCAGAATACCGCGCGTGGAAATTGGCCTTCCCGGTTTTCATCGAGGTTACCCGGATGCCGGCGGGCAACCCTGTGCGCAGAGCAGTTTGCAGGACTTCGATCGAATGCGGCCACCGGGCGTCAAAATGAAACACCTGTCCGCGGGCATGGACTCCGGAGTCGGTGCGCCCACTGCCGTGGACGCGTATCGGGATGCGGAATATGGCTGTCAGCCGGCGCTCGAGGATGTCTTGAATAGTATTGCCGTCTGGCTGGCTCTGCCAGCCGTGGAAGTCTGTGCCATCGTAAGCGACAGTGCCGACAAAGCGGGTGAATCCGTGCGGAAGGTCGTTTCTGCGGTGGATGAGCGGTTGATTCGGGCGGCGAATGTCCATGTATGCGTTCAAAAAAAAGGGGGGTCAGCTTGGCGTAGAAAGAAAGAAAAGGGAAGGGTGGAAACCTTGCATATTTCAAGCGGGAAACCGGAGCGCTGCTCCACTCAGGAGAACACACCCAACGCACTACCCATGCGGGCATAAAGCTCTCGCCCGGCGGCAGTCTCGCGCAGCAAATCATCGGAGAGCCTGATTTTGCCAGCCTCAAAGAGCGTTATCATGAACGAACCGCCAAAACTGAAATACCCCATCTCGCCTGCTTTTGGTGCAGGAATGCCTTCGGGGTAAGTGAACGTCGTCCGCCCGACATTGGTGGCACCGATGACGACCAGCGTGACTCTGCCGTGCAGTCCGGCATCGAGGGTAATGCGCCAGCGCTTGTTTTGCCAAAGTCTGGAAATATTGAGACGCAAGGCGATCGGATTGACCGAATACAGCCAGCCGTTGAGCAGTTGTGGTGCGCCAGGAGTGCCATCAAGGGGGAAATGGAATCGGTGGTAATCCACCGGACAAAGGCGCGAACAAACCAAAGTCCCGTGCCGGTAGCGCTCTGCCAAAGCTGTATCGCCGAGCAGTGCCGCCAAATCGAAGGACTGCCCCTTGGCATAAATTACCGGCACATTCGATGCGTCTTGAAAGCCCAAGTGCCGCCCGTCTGCGGGAAAGACCACCGGAGTATCTGCGACGGGGCGTGCTTCGGGTTTCAAGCGGCGCGAAAAAAAATCGTCGAACGAGCGAAACGTCTCTGGAGCGTCTTCGAACTCATGTGCATCCAGCCCGTATTCACGAATGAACGGCGCAATGCGCGCACGACTCGCCGGGCGGCGCATCCACCAGCCGAACAGCTTGGAAAAAATTGCTCGTCGCACGAGCAGCCACAATGCAAGCCGCCCCGGCGCGGTTTCGTAGATCCAGCGCAATGGCCCGCCTCCGTAGATGTGCTCGGTCTCTTCCCGGTTGGCGTGCCGATTGAAATAGACGACGGATTTACTCATCGGGCAACGCTCTGGCGCAAAAGGCGGAAAGTGGGAATCCTATTTTTCAGGGGAGCATCAAGATCTGCTGTTGTCTAAGACGCAGTTCAGGCATCATTTTAATTTCCCCCTCAGAAACCTCTACGCACTTTTGCCAGATGCTTTGCGGCGGGACTTGTATGGAAAACAAGTAAAGCTTTGGGGCGGAATCTCGATCTGAAAAACGTGCTACCCATTCTTGTTCCCATGCCTCCAATGTTTCTGGTTGGTTGTCGGTTTTGCGCCGCGTTTCTTTATACACGACTGCGTTTGCGCTGTTCTTGTGAATGACGCCGTCCTGAAAATCGGAAAAAACGACGAGTGCATCATAATTTTCAAAGGCCACAATATCCATCCATGCACCGACGGATCCCCGGTTGAAATTGTCCCCATATTTTTCCAGCAATTTTTTCTTCATATTTTCTTCCGTTTTGCGCTTGATGATGCTCTTGCCCATCTTGGGCTTTACCTTAGTGGAAGAAGATGTCCTTGCCCGCGCTGTAATCCTCGCCCTCACGGCGGCACCGTTCGGCGTGAATGTCCGCCCATAAGTAACCATATTGTCAATGACATGGATTAAAATTCCATTGTATTCAAAAATGTCTGCGTCGGGGTATTGGGTGTAAATTTCCTTTTTCACGTCTTCCAGAAAGGGGACCATACTTCCCGAGTTATCCAGATAAACCGCTATTTTTTCCGCCTTCACTTGCACCCCCATGACCATTTTGGAGATAAACCCCCGTCCGCCGTTTCCAACCCCTATGCCTGCGCCGAACCCGCCTCCAAAGCCGCCGCCCATGCCTTTGGAGAGGTCGCCGGCTGGCGTTTGAATTTGTGACAGATTGAGCAATAGAGGCGGCACCTCGGGGAGGCTAACCGGGGACGGTGTTTTGACTGCCAATCGAGGGGAGGTTTTGAGCAAGTCGCGCACGGATTTCACAGGGCGTTTGTGCTTAAATGTCTTTACCGTTTTCCCTTCATCCCCGCCGCCAGCTCCTGTGGAAAAAGTAAGGGGCGGTTCTTTACCCGGCAAAAAATGAGTGCTGACGACCCAAAACAGAGCAATGAGAAGCAAGATAGCATGCACCGTCAGGCTGCAAAAAAAGCTGCCCAAACCAAAGCGGCGCCACCTTCCCGGCCTTTTCACGACGATAACTTTTGTGACGGGAGGTTCAGTGATATCCGGGGTCTGCTCGTAGCTTGCCTCCGTCCACGGTTCCTCGGTTGCTTGCGCAGGAGCCTCCTCCTGTTGTTCTTGCACTTGCTGCCCGGCTGGTTCGCCGCCGCCTTCTTGTTCCGGTGCCGCTATTGTGTCGGCGGCTTCTGTGTCGGCGGAAAGAGGGGGCAGGGAAGGGAGACCTTCTGGCGACTGTTCCTCCTGCTCATCGGGAAAGGTGTTTTTCAGACGAAGTTGGAGGAGCCGGAATTGCACCTCCCTTAACTGGCTGAAAAATTTGTCCGCCGTATTCTGTAGAAATACATCCTGCGTTTGCCCCCGGAGCGTCTCCGTTGTTTCGGAGGCTGTCTTGATCGCCTGGAAAATGTTTTGAAATTCAAGCTCTGACTGGGCACCGGTCCCGAGTGCATTGTCATATTTCTCCAGAAACCCCAGTAACCGAAACTGGACATCCATTAACTGCCGGGAAAGTGCATCTGCAATTTCTTTGGATGTCGGTGTTTGGGTGTTTGGCGAAGGAAAGAGAAGTTCTTCCAAAAGAACGCTAAATCCATGAAAGATGTCCTTAAATTTCTGCATGTTTTTCGATCCTCATGCCTAGTGCGGGTTAGAAGGTTTGTCCGGTTTTGACGGCGCACGATGTGCATGTTTTTTACAAAAACAAGTCATTTCAGAAAAGAGAAGGGCGGCGTTTCGCCAAAATATACAACGATCACGCATATTTCAGCTTTTCAGAATTTTGGCTTTCCTTCATTTTTTTACGCATGTCCTTTTTCGAAGCCACACGTCTGCTCGCCGCCACGCTCGGTGCCGGGCAAGTGCGCACTGACGAAGCCTCGCGTTTTTCTGCGTCGTTTGACAATACGCGGCTGTCTTTCATGCCCGATGCCGTGGTGCTTCCGCAGAATGAAGCCGATATTGCCGCCACGCTGCGTCTGGCCAATGCACACGGTGTGCCGGTGACCGTGCGCGGAGCTGGCTCGGGCAGCGCCGGAGCCAGCGCACCGTTGCGCGGCGGCTGGGTGCTCCATCTCGCACACTGGACGCGCATCGAGATCAATGCACCTGCCTCAATGGCCATCGTGCAGCCGGGGGCAATCACTGCGGCGGTGGATGCCGCCGCCGCCGCCCATGGACTCTTTTACCCGCCCGATCCCTCGTCGGTGAAATACTGCTCCATCGGCGGCAATATCGCCACCAACGCAGGCGGCTTGCGCGCAGCAAAATACGGCGTCTGCCGAGACTACGTGCTCGGGCTGGAAGGTTTTTTGCCAACGGGTGAATTCGTCCGTTGGGGCGGGCCTGTGCGTAAATATGTAAGCGGCTACAATATCAAAGATCTCTGGATTGGCTCCGAGGGCACCTTGGGCGTCATCACAAAAGCGATCCTGAAACTCGTGCCTCGTCCGCAGGCACGCCATACATTCTTGCTCGCCTTTGACTGCGACGAAGCGGCACTCGACGCTGCTACGACGCTGCTCGCTGGGCACAGCACGCCTTCCGTGCTGGAGTTTCTGGACACGCAGACCGTCACTTGTGCCGAGCGGAAAAACGGCTTTCCGGTCTTTCCGCCAGAGGCGCTTGGAAGCTCCGCAACGGTGACGCCATCTGTTCTGCTCGTCGAAGTGGATGGGCATCCTGCAGTGGTTGCCGAAGAGACCGCCCGTGTGCGCGAATGGGCAGCAAAATGCGCACGCGCCTTCCTCGATACGGACGATGCCGTGGGCGCGGAAAAGCTCTGGAACGTGCGCCGCACTTGCTCGCAGGCCATGTTTCAACTCGGCAACGCCAAGCTGAATGAAGACATCGTCGTCCCGCTCGAAGGCTATGTGCCGCTCATCCGCTTCACACGGGAGATCAAGGCACGCACGGGGCTGGCTACGCCTACGTTCGGACACGCTGCCGATGGGAATTTTCACATCCACATCATGTATAACCGCGACGATCCCGCGCAGTGCCGGCAGGCTGAAGAAGGTATTTTATTGATGATGAAAAAGGTCGTGGAACTCGGCGGTGCCATCACGGGAGAACACGGGATAGGGATCACCAAATCTCCCTTCCTGCGCCTGCAACATACCGAAGCGGAAGTGGCGGCTATGCTCGCAATAAAGCATGCCCTCGACCCGAATGGCATCCTCGCACCCGGGCAGATTTTTGAAGTCACAAACGTATGGGAGCATCGCCCCGTGCAAGTCACGCTGCCATGGGACAAGCATTAAGCTCCGGGGCAGGGCTGCTTGAACAGAGCGTTGCCGGCTCTCGCCATATAAGCCTGTGGTTAACCTGTGTATAAAAAACCTCGCAGACGGCATCCTGTTACGTTTTTCCTGTGAGCGATGAAGCAACTCTTGTTTTTAGGCGACATCGTCGGAGCACCCGGACGCAATGTGTTGCAGCGGGAATTGGGTGCCTTGCGTGAATCGCTCGGGCTGGACTGGGTAGTCGTCAACGGTGAGAATTCCGCGGGCGGTTCCGGTATCACGCGCAGCATAGCCGCCGATCTCACCCGCGCCGGCGTGGATGTCGTCACGCTCGGCGATCACACATGGGATCAACGCGGCTTTGACTCCGATATCACCGCTACGCCCAAATTGTGCCGCCCTGCCAATTTGCCCAAGCAGTGCCCGGGCGAGCCGTGGTTTATCTCAACAAGCGCTGACGGGGCACGGCTGCTCGTGTTCACCGTTTTGGGGCGGCAATTCATGACACCAAAGACTGATTGCCCCTTTGAAACCTCCGACCGGATTTTGCGCGACCTTCAGGGGCAATATGACTACGCGCTGGTGGAGATCCACGCCGAGGCCACTTCCGAAAAAGTCGCCCTCGGCTGGTATCTTGACGGGCGTGCCTCACTCGTGGTGGGCACACACACACATGTCGCCACTGCTGATACGCGCGTGCTTCCGCGTGGCACAGCCTACCAGACTGACGCGGGCATGTGCGGCCCGCATGAGGGGATCATCGGGCGCGAGATTGCGCCGGTGCTTGGGCGTTTCCTCGACGGAATGCCGCGCCGGCTCCCGGTCGCAGAAGGTGATGTGCGATTGAATGGCTGCCTCGTCCAATTGGGAGAAGACGGTCTTGCATGCGGGGCAAATCGCTTCGAGTGGTGCGAGCAAGAGGGGTAGGGCACCTTCGTCTGTTATGGTCTGTAGGCTATATCTTTCGCGGATATAAGCGATTTACAGCGCAAAAGACATCATTTTTTACAGACGTTTTTCAAAACTACGAAGGAATTATTTGCATTACCCCTTTTTCAAGCGCTTAATTCGTCCTCATGAGTCGTTATCGTATCCTCGTTATAGAAGATGATCATGCGATCCGCCGTGGCATGGTGGATGCGCTGAAGTTTGCCGGTCACGAAGTCGCCGAAGCCTCTAATGGCAACGACGGCTACGACGCCGCTCTCAATATCGAGTATGATTTGCTTCTGCTTGATATCGTGTTACCCGGCATGACGGGACTGGAAATCCTGGAGCGCCTGCAAACCGAGCGCCCCGGCACCCCCGTCATCTTACTCACCGCCAAAGGCGGCGAAGACGATCGAGTGGCAGGACTCAAACGCGGGGCAGATGATTACATTGTGAAACCCTTTAGCATCAAGGAGCTTCTCGCACGCATCGAAGCCGTGTTGCGGCGCAGCCCCGGGCGGGCGGTAGATCGCCGTAGCGTCGTCATCCCCGGCGGCACTGCCGATCTCGACCTGCGCATCGTGCGCTTCGCTGATGGCGAGGAAACTCCTCTTACAGAGCGTGAATTTGAATTATTGCGCTACCTCGGCACACATCCAGGGCGCATCATTAGCCGCGATGAAATTTTGCAGCGTGTCTGGCGTTTGGATCCACGTGCAGTCGAAACGCGCACCATTGATATGACGATCGCCCGTCTGCGTGAAAAAATCCGCGACCACAATTGCAACACTATCCAGACCATTCGGGGACGAGGCTATCAATTTGCGAAAAGCTGAACAATCCCTCTCCGATAAAAACGAATAAAGACACTGCGTTAATGCAGTGTCTTTATTATTTGTCATGAAAAGAGGGAACCGACTGGATTATCGGTTTGGATCATAGGCGATTTTTTTCCATTGGAGCTTGCCGAACTTAAAGTTCAACATGAGCACCATCGGAATTTGAGTCAGTTTGAGGTAACTTATATTTTCGGAGAAATCTGTTTCGTTGAAGAATGCCGCCGAACGACAATCCACGAGCAATATATCGTTTACGATTACACCTAGAGTGACAACTCCGACTTTCTTACCGCTATAGACGACGTCCACCTTGCGCTGATATTC
The DNA here is from genome assembly GCA_031284845.1 of Puniceicoccales bacterium. Classification (GTDB taxonomy): domain Bacteria; phylum Verrucomicrobiota; class Verrucomicrobiia; order Opitutales; family UBA953; genus CALNBE01. The sequence continues at coordinate 12,048 of JAITXH010000147.1, forward strand.
GAAACGCAGACCTTGCTTGGCGAGTTCGATCATCATGCAGTTCTCGTAAATTTTAGAATCAAGCCCGGGCCCGATTGTATTGAGGACGGTGATGGCGCAACCCGTCACTTTGTAGCATAAATCCTGTAATGGTGTTGGCTGAAAAGCCAGATCTGGAGATGATGTGCCCGCCTGGTCTGAGTTTTCTGCCTGCGACGGTATATTTGTATTTTCGACTTCCACGGAATGAACAGAGGTTAAGTGTGTTAAGTTAGTGTTTATATTGGAGTCGCACACTTTGCCGTGGATTCCGGGAATAACAAGCATTTTTTTTACCGCATTTTTACCATTACGCGTTTCAGGGGATTCTTTTGCTTTTTAATCCAAAGCGCTCATCGAAACGGCCTTAGGGTTGACAGATAGTCAGAAATCAGGAGGCACCATCTAGTGCTTAGCCATTAATTAATTAAACGAACGTTCAAACAATAAATACCCCGACGGCTTTCTTTTCAGCTCTCATCGGCGGCGATAGTATTTCCCTTTTAAATTAGACATAATATATATTGTGCGAAGAACGACGGCACGAAACTTGCTAAACGAAAAATTTTTGTCATTCGTCGAAAATACGTCGCTTCGGACGGTTCGGATTATTCGCTTTTGCGGAAGGAAGAGAAATA
>JAITXH010000183.1 GCA_031284845.1 Puniceicoccales bacterium
GTTGTTTACGATCTTCACCCCGCTTTACGTCACCTTGCTGGATGCCCTTCTGGAGCGTCGCCTCGTATGGCGCCAGTTAGCCCGCGCATTTTATGCGAATACGGTGGGGTGCTCCACAAGGGACGCCTCTGAAAGCGGCGGGAAAAGCGGCGGGACGCCGCTTCCACGGTGTGTGCTTGAAAACTTCCGGCAAATCCTTCCCGCTTCCCGTGAAATGTGGGGTTTGGGCGCTGCCGTGCTGGCTATTCTCGGCGCGGGTGTGTTGTATTGGAGACGCGCCGAATCCGCCACTCTCCTTCAAGGGTTCTTTCTCGTGCAGGCATCCAACTTTTGTTTCGCCTTCGGGCAGATTGCTTACAAGCGCTTGCGTCCCAGCTTGCCTGCGTTGCGCGATTTTTCCTTTTTCGCATGGCTGCTCGCCGGCGGTTTTGCCGCCACTTGCGCCTGTTCCCTTTACGTCACCGACTGGTCACACTTTCATCCGGCCCCTGCGCAATGGGGTGTGCTCATTTATCTAGGCACCATCGCTTCGGGTGTCGGTTTTTTCCTCTGGAACCGGGGCGCTCTTCTCGTCAACGCCGGGACACTCGCGGTTTTCAACAATCTCAAAATCCCGCTGGGCGTATTGTGCTCATTGGTGTTTTTCGGCGAGACAGCGGAACCCGTGCGCCTAATCGCCAGTTTAGCCATCATGGGCGCGGCGGTATGGCTGGCAGAACGCACACGGGGCAGGGGTGATTTCTCCAAAAACAACCCTTGACCGTGCCGGGGGTGTCTATTTCCTGCCCTTCTCTTTTTTTTGCCTCGTGCGGAGGCTCCCTTTGTTTTTCCAACACACATAAATACCCGTGACTATCACCACCGAAGACATCAGCCCGACTCGTAAGGCTGTCACAATCACCGTGCCGAGCGACACTGTCGCAGGCTATGAATCAACTCTTCTGAAAGATTTTGTCAGTAACGTGCGCATCCCCGGCTTCCGTCCGGGGAAGGTGCCCGTTCCTCTGATCAAGCGCCAGTATGCAAAAGAAATCGCCGAGGGGTTGCGCGAAAAAACCGTCACGGAGGCCATCAAGTATCTCGGCAGCGAGTCCAAATTGGACATTTATGCCATCGTGAGCGTCAAGGGTGACGATGCTTTGAGCGCCACTGCCGACGCCGTGTTGCGCCTCGAAGTGGATATTTTCCCGGAGTTTGAACTCCCCGAATACAAGGGGCTTGATTTGCCGATCGAGGCCGCCTCCGTCAGCGATGAAGAGGTGGATGGATTTATCGAAAAGCTCCGCTCCCGGCAGGCGCGTTACGAGGTCGTGGATCGCGCTGCGGAAAAGGGCGATTTTGTAAAGCTCAGCTACGACGGCTCCATTGACGGTGTGTCTGTTAAGACGATCGCACCGGATGCGCACCTTTACGGCACGCAGAGCGCGACATGGGAAGAAGCTGGCGCGGAAGACGTGCCCGGCATCCCGGAAATCGTCAGTGGCATCGTCGGCAAAAAAGCCGGAGACAAAGCGGAGTTCACGCACGAATTTCCGGAGGATTTCGAGGTCGAGGCTTTGAAGGGTAAAAAGGCTGTCTATGCCGTGGAGGTTTTTGAGGTGAGGGCGAAGATATTGCCGGATCTGGACGAAGCATTTTTCAAGAATGCCAAAGTGAGCGACCTTGAAGAGTTGCGCACCCGCACCCGCAAGGGCCTGCTTGATGTCCGCGAATCGGAGTTGCGTTCCGGGCAGAGGCAGAACGCCATAAATATACTGTCCGCCAAAGTGGATATCGCACTGCCGGAGACGGCGCTGGAGCACGAGGCTTATAACATTTTTGGCGAATTTGCCCAATTGCAGGCACGTCAGGGGGCAGATGTCTCCGAAATCGAATCGCAGCGCGAGGAATTGCTGAAAGGGGCGCGGGAAGCTGCCGGGACGCGCGTGAAAGCGCAGGTCGTGTTGGAGCGGATCGCCAAAAAGGAAGACCTGAAAGTGACAAACCACGATTTGGGGACACGCATAGCGCAGGAAGCATATCAGAATGGCGAAAATCCTGAAAAATATGCGCGCGAATTTGCCAAAGACAGAGAGCGCGTTCGCGAAGCTTCGCGGCTGGTGCTTTTCAACAAGGCACTGGATCTCGTCATCGAAAACGCGAAAAAGTAAAGTAAAGATACGGCCTGATTAGTGCGCGTATTCTCTGTTTTGTAAGCATATTGATTTATAACCACCGGATAATCAAATCCGGTGGTTTTTTATTGGAAAATACGTTTTCTCAACGCTCCGAGGTCGGGGGCGGCGGCAATGAGAACTGCCTTGCCTGCGACAACTATTTCCCCGCAGGCAATTCCAACGCGAACGCGCCGACATCTGTTTCATCGGCAGCGTTTCATTGAGATTGAAACAGGTTCTTGAAACGGTTTGCAGTCGTCTCATGCCTCCTGTTTGGCAAGTGCCATTCCAAAGGGCGTTTTTCCTCTCTCTCCTTTGTGGGATGTCTGTGTCGAAGATTAAGTAACCTCGATGAATTTCCGCAAAATATGCGGGTTTAGTGGTTTTGTATTGCGGAACGGGTTTCAAAAATAAAAAAGGCACGCGCATGAGTAACTATCATTATCTCGATGAGGCCGGGAAACCTCAGGGGCCAGTCACTGAAGCAGAAATCGTGAAATTGGCCGATGCTGCTAAAAAGAAGGGCAAGCAACTTCTGACCGCCAAACCGGG
>JAITXH010000222.1 GCA_031284845.1 Puniceicoccales bacterium
GTGTTTTCCGAGGCGGTGGATAAAACAGTGTCCTTCGCCAAAGATGCCCAATCCGTCTCTACTTCCTTGCAGGAACAGTCCAAAAAAACTGTAGGCCAATGGAGTGCCAGCATCGCCGAGATTCAGGACGAAGGGCTGCGCCGCAGCGCCCAGGAGAGCAAAGAAGAATACAATAAGAGTTTTGAAGAGTCGCGTTCTTCTTCCGACAATGCTTTCAAAAAAGCAGAAATCTACATCAGCAAGATTGAAGACGCGCGCCGCTCGTTGAAAGTCAATCTGAGTGTTGACGGAATCAAAAACTTGAAATCCTTTGCCAAGACGACCGAAACGTCTGGGACAGAAGCCGTAAGTGCGCTCAAAAGCGCTGGCGATCTCGCAGTAAAGGCAACGGCAAGAATCGCGCCTGCGTCCACGGTTGCCGGGAAGAAATAGCATCGGCGCACTTGCTTTTGCAATCAAGGGCCGGGCCGTCTTTCTTTCCGTATGGGCGCGAGCCGCGCATTTCACAAGGATTCCGTCGATTTTACCCGTGAGGGCACGACGGTATCTTCTGCCGGGTGTTCCCTTCCCTCTTCGGATGCGGTGATCATTCTTGCCACAAACAACAGCCATAAAGCTGAAGAGTTTGAGAACTTGTTCCGCGCTCGGAAATTGCCTCTGAAAGTGTTCACCGCGGCACATGTCGGCGGCATGCCTGCCGTCGCCGAAGACACCGGCACTTTTTTGGGCAACGCCCGGCAAAAAGCACGCGCTCTGCACGCTGCCGCCCCGCCGCATTTTTGGGTAATGGCCGACGACAGCGGGCTTGTGTGCGATGCGCTGGACGGTGCCCCCGGAGTGGAATCGGCCAACTACGCTGGCCCTCACGCTCCGGACGCCGCCAATCGCGCCAAATTGCTGGCTGCTTTACACGGCGTGCCAAAAATCCGGCGCACGGCCTTTTTTTTCTGCCAGTTGCTCCTCATCTCGCCGGGGGGAAATGAATTTGCCTTTGAGGGAAAATGCCCTGGCCGCATCTTGGACGCAGAATCCGGCACGGGCGGCTTCGGCTATGACGCCTTGTTTCTCCCCGATGGAGCCGCAGTGTCATTTGCGGAACTGCCCTCTGAGGAAAAGAACCGGCTCAGCCATCGCGGGCGCGCTTTCGAGGCACTGGCCGAGTGGCTTGAGAGCAAAACGCCTCGCGCTGGTGAAGAGAACCGGGTGGACTGAAAAAAAATAGGCAGGTAAAAGGTTTGCCAATGCCGCCGCCGCCCTTTCTCTCCCGGCCTTTTTCGTAATTCCCTTCATGGCTGAGAAAAACATCGTATTACTGGGTGCCACAGGCTCTATCGGCGAAAGCACACTCAAGGTTGCCCGGAAACATCCCGACCGCATCCGCATCGCCGCGATCGCCGCCAACAGCCGCTACACAGAGCTTGCTGCCATCGCCCGCGAATTTTCCGTCCCCGATGTCGCCTTGTTCGACAACAAGGCCGCCAGCGACGCACGCGCCTCAGGCTTATTCCCCCCCGGGACACGCATCCACGAGGGCATGGAAGGCCTCATCACGCTTGCCACACTCGACACGGCAAACTTGGTCGTCATGGCCGTCGTCGGCACGCTCGGGCTTCACCCCGCACTCGCCGCCATCCGCGCCCGCAAGACGCTCGCCCTTGCCAGCAAGGAAATCCTCGTGCTTGCGGGCAAGTTCGTCATGGCGGAATCCGCACGTCTCGGCGTCCCCATCGTCCCGCTCGACAGCGAGCACAACGCCATCTTCCAGTGCCTCCACGCCGAGCCGAGACGCCTCGTGGACAGGCTCATCCTCACCGCTTCCGGCGGCCAGTTCCGCGATGCCACCGTTGAGGAAATGCGCCTGGTGACACCCGCACAGGCACTCCGGCATCCCAATTGGGACATGGGGCCAAAGGTCACGGTGGACTCCTCCAGCATGGCCAATAAGGGGCTTGAGCTTATTGAAGCACGTTGGCTCTTCGACATCCCACAGGAGCGCATAGACATCGTCGTCCACCCGCAGAGCATCATCCACTCCATGGTGCGCTTTGTGGACGGCTCCATCCTCGCCCAACTTTCGCCGCCCTCGATGACATTTGCCATCCAGCATAGCGTCCTCTACCCGGACCGGGCACCGGGCGTCGTCCCCACACTTGATTTCTCGCAAGTGCTACGGCTCGACATCCGCCCACCCGATTACGAGAGATTCCCCTGTCTGCGCCTCGCCCGTACCGCCTCGGCCACTGCTGGTATCGCCCCTGCCGTGTTCAATGCCGCAGACGAAATAGCCGTCGCCGCTTTTCTTAAAAACAAAATCTCCTTTCTGGGCATACCCGCAGTCGTGGAACACACGCTGGGCGCGGTGGCCGTGCGCGAACCGGAAAATATCGCCGATTTGCTCGACGCCGACGCCGAAGCACGCACGAAGGCCACCGAGTTCATATCGGCGGCATCTGATAAACTTTAACTTTTTCATTTCAGCAGCCCGTCTTTTCAACATTTCATCTCCCCATCCCATCACACATGAACTTCGACAATCTGCATAACATCTTCGGTAACGCCTGGGGCATATTCCTTGTCGTCCTCTTTTTCGGCGGCTCCATCTTCATCCATGAGCTCGGCCACTTTCTCGCCGCACGCAAGCGCGGGCTGAAAATTGAGCGCTTTTCCATCGGGTTTGGCCCACGCCTCTTTGGCTGGACTGGTAAAGACGGTGTAGATTACCGCGTCTCGCTGCTCCCGCTCGGCGGCTATGTCGCCCTCCCGCAGATGGTGGATATGGAGGCTATCGAGGGCAAAAATGGCGCAGACGCCGATTCTCTCCCGCCCATTTCCTATGCCGATAAAATGATTGTCGCCGTCATGGGCGTCGTCTTCAACATCCTCTTCGCCTTTGCCATCTCATGCGTCCTCTGGGTGACAGGTCGCCCCGTGCCGCCCAACTCTATCACCACCACCATCGGCTATGTCGTGCCGGTGCTCGACGAGCACATCAACCAACCCGGCCCGGCATACGCCGCCGGACTGCGCCCCGGCGACAAAATCCTCACCGTGGATGGCGAAGCGGTAAAAGACTTCTCCCGCATCATGCAAAAGATCAGCATCGGCTCAGGACGGGACGCCCGCGGCAAAGAGCAATGCACGATCAAGGTCAGCCGCGACGGCAAAGAACTGGAGCCGTTCATCATCAAGCCGGTGATACTCGACCTGAACCCCTCCAGCGGCGATGCCATCCGCCGCATCGGCATCAGCCCTGCCGACACCATTATCATTGAAAAGCCGGAACCCGGCTCTCCCGCCGAGGCAGCAGGCTTGAAACGGGGCGACGAGATACTCGCGCTCAACGGAACCACCGTTTTCTCATTTGAACACTTCAAAAAAGCACTCGAGACAGTCGGAGAAAAGGAATCGCGCCTCACCGTGCGCTCCGCCGAAGGGGAGACGCACGAGGTCACACTCACGCCCGTAATGCTCGCCCGCAAGGTCGAGCTTGCTCAAATCTCCTTCAAAGACAAAGAGACCCTCCGCCGCCTCCACCTCGTGCCCGTGCCGGACAACCTGCGCAAGCCGGAGCCGGGGCAGGACAAGCCCGATCCGGAACGTCGCAATCTGATGATTTTCGACACGCTCCCCGTTGGCTCTCAATACGCCAGCACGTTGCGCCCTGGAGCCATCCTCGCCAGTGTGGACTCGGTGATCGTGCGCACGCCCGCTGATCTCGCCGCTGCCGCCCATTCAGCCAAAGACAGCAAGGCGCTCCTTTCCTTCAAAGAAAAACGCGATGCCGACGGCGAACTCGTCACTTTGGAGGAATTCAGTGCTACCGTGCTCCCCGCAAAGAAAACCCCCTTCATCGGCATCACCAACAGCATTGCCCCGGCAGAGCTGGTCCACCAGACGCCATTTGAGCAAATCGGCTCCGCGTTTTCTCTCACCTTCGAGTCGCTGGGTAAGCTCGTTGACCGCAACTCCAACGTCGGCATCAATCACCTCATGGGCGTCATTTCCATCGCCAAGACCTACTACAATACCTCCGACGATATCAAACGCGTCCTATGGTTCACTCTTATTATCAATATCAACCTCGCCATCCTGAACATCCTCCCATTTCCCGTGCTGGATGGCGGACACATGCTGTTTGCCACCATTCAGAAAACACTTGGACGCCCGATTCCGCTAAAAATCCTGACCAGCGTGCAATACGTGTTTGTGATGCTATTCATGGGCCTGATGGGCTACGTATTGCTAAACGACGTAAAGCGATGCAGCGGCGATAACACCATTGAACTGCAAAGATACCTCGTAAGCCATTACGTCGAAGCTCCCTTGAAATTCCAATAAGCGTGCCCCGCATCTTTTGCGGAAAGCGCAGAAGGGCTAATCAAACATTGTCTTTACCGGGCGTATGCAGTTGGATGTGCCCACTGACACAATCCGCATGAACATTCTCCTGAAAAAGTTTTTCTCAACATGCGCCGGAGCTGCTGCTCTTGCCTCCGCTTTCGTCGCCACCGGCGTGCCCGTGTCCGCCGACGGACCCTATGCCGCCAAGTGGGCTTCGCTCGACAAGCGCCCCGCTCCCGAATGGTTCCTCGACGCCAAATTCGGCATTTTCATCCACTGGGGGCTTTACTCCGTGCCCGCCTTCGCCAACCGGGGCCAATACGCCGAATGGTATTGGTCGCGCCTAGGCAAAACGCGGCACGGCGGCCAGTCCTACACATCCAAGTTTCAAGAAGAAAAATACGGCAAAGGGTTTAAATACGAAGACTTCGCGCCGCTCTTTACCGCCGAGAAATTCGATGCCCGCAAATGGGCGGAACTCTTTGCCAAATCCGGAGCCAGATATATCGTGCCGACCTCAAAGCACCACGAAGGGTTCGCCCTTTGGCCCAGCGCCGAAGCCAGTAAAAGCTGGGGGCGCCCCTGGAATGCCGCCGAGATCGGCCCCAAGCGCGACCTGCTCGGCGAACTCGGCGAAGCCGTCCGCGACAAAGGCCTCAAATACGGCTTCTACTTTTCCCTCTACGAATGGCACAACCCACTTTGGATAAAAGACCGCAAGCGCTTCATCCGGGAAGTCTATCACCCCCAGTTCAAAGACCTCGTAAACCGGTATAAACCCTCCCTCCTCTTCGGTGATGGCGAATGGGACATCTCCTCAAAAGACTGGGGAAGCGAAGAACTCATCGCCTGGCTTTACAACGAATCGCCATCCAAAGACGACGTCATCATCAATGACCGCTGGGGCAAAGACACCCGCCTGCACCACGGCGGCTACTACACCACAGAATACGGCGCCGGACTCAAAGACGCCTCTCACCCCTGGGAAGAAAACCGGGGCATCGGTTTTTCATTCGGCTACAATCATGTCGAAATAGAGGCCGACTACAAAACCTCCCGCGAGTTGATCCTCGTGCTCTCCGACCTCGTAAGTCGCGGCGGAAATCTCCTCCTCAACATCGGTCCCAAAGCAGACGGCACCATCCCCGAAATCATGGAAAAACGCCTGCTCGACATCGGCGCATGGCTCGCGGTCAACGGAGAAGCCATTTACGGCACGCGTGTCGCCGGACGCCCCTGCCAGTGGACGGCGGGCAAGCGCCCGAAACAAAGCTACAAAAACTACAAAGCGAAGTATAATTTGATGGAGCACGTCGGCCAGGCCACCGTCAACGGCAACGCGGTAAAGCAAGTGTTTTACACCCAGAAGAAAGATGCCCTCTACGCCATCAGCGTCGGCTGGCCCGAAGGCGCGACGCTCACCCTGCAAGGCGTGAGCGCTCCCCAAGGTGCGATCGTGACCGTTCTCGGTCTCCCCAATGAGCTGAAATACGAGATCACCAAAAGCGGCATCACCATCGCACTTGACGGTATCCCGTCGAACAAGTTGTCCGGTGCCCCGGCATATACTTTCAAGATCACCAACGCCGTGGTCTCTCAGGAAGACGGCACCGAAGCAAAAACCGGTGCAGGGAAAAAAGCCGAGAAAGCCGGCTACACGGGAGAAAAAGATTGAGCGAAACAATCAGGAGGGAATCAGAGCGAGAGGGGGAGGAGGCCAAAACGCCAAGTTCCAAACATGCAGATAATTTAATTTCAGCATTTCCCTTTTCAAAAATTCTGTTTCCCTCCGCCGCCTATGTCTTCTTGGACCCGATTCCAGCAATACTTCCGCCCGTTTGACGCAGAGGGATTCTCCCTCGACATCAGCCGGGTCCCCTTCCCGGACGATTTCTTCTCCGGCATCGAACCAAAGCTCCAATGCGCTTACAAAGCGATGGCGGCACTCGAAAAAGGAGAGATCGCAAATCCCAGTGAAAAACGCATGGTCGGCCACTATTGGCTGCGTGCTTCCAAGCTCGCGCCCAATCCGGCGATCACCCGTGAAATAGACGACGCCCTCGACGCCATCGAGCAATTTGCCGCCAAGATCCACAGCGGCGAAATCCAAGGCGAAAAAGGTGCATTTGAAAATCTGCTCTGCATCGGCATCGGCGGCTCGGCACTCGGCCCCCAGTTCACAGCACAGGCACTCTCCCGCCCAGGCAAAGACAAACTCGCCCTCTACTTCCTCGATAATACCGACCCGGATGGCTACGACTTTGTCCTCGACCAGCTCGCCGGAAAGCTCGGACGCACGCTCGTCATCATAACCTCAAAATCGGGCACAACCGCCGAACCGCGCAACGGCCTTGTCGAAACCAAAAAGCGCTACAAAGACAGCAATCTGGATTTTGCCCGGCACGCCGTCGTCGTCACCGGCAGCGGAAGCCAGTTTGACAAGCTCGCTATAGCAGAAAAGTTCCTCGCCCGTTTCCCCATGTGGGAATGGGTGGGCGGGCGCACCAGTGAGTTTGCCCCCGTAGGGCTTTTGCCCGCTGCCCTTCAAGGCTTGCCCATCCGCCAGTTTCTCGCCGGAGCCGCCGCGATGGACCGCCTCACGCGCGGGCGGGAAACGCAGAAAAATCCTGCCATACTCCTCGCTGCCTCATGGTATTTCCTCACCAACGGGCGCGGCGACAAAGACATGGTGGTGCTCCCCTACAAAGACCGCCTTCTGCTTTTCTCACGTTACCTTCAGCAGCTCGTCATGGAATCGCTCGGCAAAGGGAAAAACCTCGCCGGAGAAACCGTAAATCAAGGCATTTCCGTTTACGGCAATAAAGGCTCCACCGACCAGCACGCCTATGTCCAGCAATTGCGCGAAGGCGTGCCGAACTTTTTCGTGACCTTCATCGAAGTCCTGCGCGCCCGCCAAGGAGCCTCCCCCGATGTCAACCCGGATGCGCCCGGCGTCACCAGCGGCGACTACCTCGAAGGTTTTCTGCTGGGCACCCGTGAAGCGCTCTCCGGAAATAAACGTCCCAGCATCACAATCACCGTGAACGATGTTTCCGCGCACAGCCTCGGCCTGCTTATCGCGCTGTTCGAGCGTGCCGTCGGTTTTTACGCCTCGCTCGTCGGCATCAACGCCTACGACCAACCCGGCGTCGAAGCCGGTAAAAAAGCCGCAGATGCCGTCCTCATTTTTCAGCAGGGAATCACCGCCTTCCTTCGCGCACACCCCGGCGAACAATTCACCGCAGACCAAATTGCGGATGCGGTGAAAGCACAAATAAAAGAAAAAGAAATAATACTTGAACCGACGCCCGAACTTATCTTTAAGGTTTGCGAATACTTGGCAGCTAACCCTGACAAGGGCGTTAAAAAGGAAACAAAAACACCTTTTCACCACACAACGTACACTCAACAATCCTGACAACAGTCACTTATCCACTCCCCCCCATGAACAAGACAGCATCCCTTATCGTCCGCATTCTGGCCATTCTCGCGGCCGCCGGTGCAGGTGTCGCTTGGTACCTGATTTACTCGGAGAACATTGAGATCGCGATGCAGCGATCGCAATGGCTGACCACCGACGCTGAGATCAGAGCCGGGCAGGAATTCAAGGAACGCATGAACTCGCTCCCACCCACGCAGGCTTTGCTCGAAGCCAAGCGCAAAGAGATCATCCGGCTCACGAACGATCTGGCTTTGGCCAATGCGACCATTGTCGAGCGCAACAGGACGATTGACGAGCGCAACAACACCATCGCGCAACTCGAAAGCGAGCGCGCCGAGTTGCAGCGCCGCGGGCAGGAATTGACCACCCAACTCCAGCAGGCCACGGCCAAGGGCGAACAATTGCAGGCTGAATTGAACACGGCCACTGCCGAGATCGCCCGTCTGACCAAGGATATGAACGACGAAGAAAAATACGTCCCCAGGGCTCGTTTCAACGAGCAAGTCGAACTTCTCAATCAGGCGCACGCCCTCGAAGAAAGAATTAACCGGAAATACACCCGCTTGTGGAATTGGACATTCAGCCAGATCAACGTAAAGCCGCCCTTCAGCAAGATACCCGACGGTCCTGAAGACGAAGCAAAACCCGGCGAAGCAAAAATAGAAGTCCGCGAATTGGCACCCAAACTCCCGACCAAGATCATCGCCATTGACCGCCGTCAAGGAGTCCTCGTGGTCTCCCTTGGCATCGAAGACAACCGCCTTACCGCAGGCAGCATCTATGAAGTGCAGGTCAATGATGCGAGCGTCGCAAGAATCCGCATCACCACGGTCAGCGCTGGACAGAGCGTCGCATCCATCTTGCCGGGTGCACAACTTCAACAGTTGACCAAAGACAGCGTCATTTATCTGGTTCTGGCGGCAGGCGTTCCGGTGACTCCAGTGGCAGCTCCGGCTCCCGTAGCAGCCCCTGCGGCTTCTGTGGCCCCCGCTCCCACACCACCGCCCGCTCCGCCCCCGGCACCAGTCCTGACGCCATCGGCGCCTTTGTAATCCGTTTTCCTGTTTATTTTAAAAACTTAAATCAAGTCACATGAAAATCTGTTTCATTTGCATTCTTGCCGCCGCGACGGTCATCCTAAGCGGATGTGAGAGCGCACGTAGCGGAACTACTTCTATGCCCCACAGCTCCCCGGCTTCATGGGAGGGCGGCATGCCAGGCATGAGTGGCATGGGGACATCCAATCGGTAGTTTCCGTCCTGTATCGGATATTATCAAAAAAACACCGGCAATCTCTTGCCGGTGTTTTTTTGTGTCCTGAAAGAGGCGGCCTGCACTTGCACGAAGAAACAACTTGCAGACAGCCGATCTTTTCGCATTTTCGCGCACTTTTCCACATACTGCGTATGTTCATTAATGATGGTTTGCGCCGCGTGCGCCTTGCCAAATTTCACCCTAAGCTTCTGGACTGTCTGCAGGGCTACAACGGAGCGCGCTTTCTCAAAGACGCCATGGCGGGAATCACTGTGGGCATCGTCGCCTTGTCCCTGTGTATCGGCTTGGGCATCGCCTCGGGAGTCAGCCCTCAAGCAGGGCTTTATGCCGGGATAATCGGCGGCTTTTGCGTGTCGGCCTTCGGCGGCTCCCGCGTGCAGGTCGGCGGCCCGGCGGGCGCATTTGTAGGCCTCCTCGCCCTGCTGGTCGCCAAATACGGCATACCGACCGTCCTCGTCTGTACGATGATGGCGGGGGCGATTTTATTTTTAATGGGCTTGTTGCGCATCGGCTACTTCATCCGGTTCGTGCCACAACCCGTCACCGCAGGATTCACCTGCGGCATAGCCATCACGATTTTGATGACACAGGTCCGGGCATTTTTCGGGTTGGCGTTGCCCGGAAAGGAACCGCCGGAGTTTTTCCCGAAAATAGTAGCGCTCTGGGAAGCCCTGCCGACCATACATTGGGGCACACTCGCGCTGGGTGTGCTACTGCTCACGCTCCAACTGCGCTGGCCCGTGAAATGGGGCCGCTACGTGCCCGGATCCATCGTCGTGGTAGTCCTGGGCACGCTCACCGTTTGGCTCGCAGGTATGCCTTGGGCACAAGGGCTGCCCGGTCTTCAAGGCTTTGAGACTATCGGGAAGACTATCGGAGAAATCCCCCGCGGGTTACCGACATTTGCCATCCCGGATTTTAACCTGCAACAAATGGGCGAGCTGGTCTCGCCCGCTTTCGCCATCGCCATTTTGTGTGCGCTGGAATCTTTGCTGTCGGCATTGGTGGCAGACGGCTTGACGGACGACCGGCACGACTCGAATCAGGAGTTGATGGCACAGGGCCTCGCCAACATGTGTGCGCCACTCTTTGGCGGCATCGCAGTAACGGGTGTCATCGCACGCACAGCGACCAATATCCGCTCCGGAGGGACCTCCCCGATCTCTGGCATCATCCATGCGGTGTTCCTTCTGGCTGTGCTATTATTGCTGGCCCCTATTGCCAACCACATCCCTCTGGTTTCTTTGGCGGTGGTGCTGCTGGTAGTCGCCCTACGCATGGGCGACTGGAATGAATTTCTGCGTTTGCGCCGGCGCGCACCGGGCGACGCCGCAGTCTTCCTCGTCACATTCGCGCTGACGGTGTGCTTCGATCTCACCGTGGCGGTGGAAATCGGGATGCTGCTCGCGGCAGGTCTTTTTGTGAAACGGGTGGCAGACACGACGCGCGTGCACACGATGTCGGGTGATGCCATCAGCCGCACCCACGGCGAGGAGTTGCAAGTGCCGCGCGGCGTCGTGGTCTATCGCTTGTTCGGGGCCTTGCTCTTCGGTGCTGCCGACCGTCTGGACACCGTGCTACGCCGCGAATTGCGAGATACCAAAGTAGTGATTTTGCACATGGCGGCGGTCTCGGCGATGGACGCCACGGCAGTGGACCGCCTGGAAAACATGTATGAAAAACTGCGCCATTATAAACGCCACCTGATTTTGTGCGGCCCGCACACGCAGCCTTATGCGTTGATGGAGCGCGGTGGATTTCTGGAAATGGTCGGCGAGAAAAACATCGCCGGCGATCTCGGCGCAGCCATGACGCGGGCGAAAGAACTGCTGGCGGAATCCACAGCACCGGAAGCAAAATCCGCAGCTTGAAGAGAGAGACCCGGTTCTTTTACCGGAAACGGGCCGGGCTGGGATAAAAGTGGTTGACCGACCAGGATTCGAACCTGGACAAAAGGTACCAAAAACCTTTGTGCTACCATTACACCATCGGTCAGTCAGAAAAAATGAGAGGGGGGCATAATTATTAAAGCGTTCTCTCTGTCAAGCCGTTCTTTCATGGCGCCCGTTTCATGAAAGTTTCCGTGAAGTCTGCCCGCAAAAGATCCCGGAATCGTCGAAGACAGCAAAGATTCCCGCCCCATCACCCCGCTGCAATGCGCAGGCAATACCGCCCGCCATTTGCGCCGCAGCACCGTTTGAATTTGAGAGCCGGATTATGCGGGCACGGGTCGTTCCGCCCCATTTTGGGGCTTGGTGCACGATAGGGTCTTGGAGCGCCGGACAGCTTGGCGGCCACAGCCGCGTTTTCCCGTGCCATCGCCGCGACATCGTCGTCTGACAACGCACGCGATTCCATCTCGTCCGTTCCGGCGTCCTCTTTCCCTTTAGCTTTCCCGGTTTGTTGCAGCGTGCCGGGCGGACGCCCCTTTTTACGTTTAGCCGCTGGAGTGTTTGCTTTTTCACGGTGTGCCCATGCTTCCTCCTGTTCCCGTATCCGTGCGGCTTCAGGAGAAGCCTGCCAACGCAGAAAATCTTCGTCCTGCAATTCTTCTTTTGCGTCCGGAAAATCATAGTTCTTTGGATTTTTTTCCGGAGCAAAGACGATTCCATTTTCCTCTGCCAGATTTGCCAATTGGCGCAATTGCGGCTGCCGGCCAAATTTATTTTGAAACCACCGCCGCGCCTGCGAACGCATCCAATGCGCGGGGTGAGCCGCCTGGGGGGGGTGTTGCTGCGCGGCACCCGGTGGCGGCCCCTTGAGCGCGGCGGTGAATGCCGCATATTCCAGCGGAGTGAAGGGCACCTCCGGTCGCCGGCCTTTGCGCCCGGGAGGTGTGAAGGTCTTGTTGGACATCCGTAGCTTGAGCGTGCTCACATACTGGCGCGTCACTCCAAATTCCGTTGCGATAGCCTGCAATGTCCCGCCCCCTTGGGCGATTCGAGCGCGGATGGCTTCCGTGCGGGACGCCTCCTCTGCGGTCTTTTTCATGGCCTCGTTTGACATTTTATTTTGCATTTCTCAGCCCTGCTTAAACCACTTGGTCTTTCGAGGAATCTTTAAAGGCATTCGTGTTCTTTGCCCGAAGCGTTGTGCGCAGCTTATTCCAGCGAGCCAGGCGTTCTCCGATAGCCGCTTCCGCCCCGGAAGTCCCCGGCGTGTAAAGTGCCAACGGCGTCGTCAAATAAGTCTGTCCTGATATGCCCTCGGGAAACTCATGGCTGTATAAATAACCGGCCCCTTGGCCCAGCGACTTGTTCACCTTCGTATGGGCGTCGCGCAGGTGCATCGGCACAGGTTGGCGCGGTGCGCCTTTTACCGCCGAGCGTGCCGCAGCCAGCGCCATAGTCGCGCTGTTACTTTTCGGGCATGTCGCGAGAAAAACTACGCAGTGCGCAAGCGTCAACGCACACTCCGGCAATCCCACAAAATCGCAGGCTTGCTGCGCGGCCACTGCGACAGTGATTGCCCGCGAATCCGCAAGGCCCACGTCTTCCGACGCCAGAATCACCAGCCGGCGCATGATGAAGCGCGGGTCTTCCCCGCCCTCCAACATGACCGTGAGCCAATACAGCGCGGCGTCGGGATCGCTTCCGCGGATGGATTTGATGAACGCCGACACCGTGTCGTAGTGCTCGTCCTCGCCGCGATCGTAGCGCAGGTGCCGCTCTTTGGCAAAGACGGCCACCTCCTCCGGCGTCAAAGGCGAGCGCATGGCGTGGCCGGACACCAGCGTTTCCAGCGCATTCAGGGCGCGGCGCATATCGCCTTCCGTCATGGCTGCCACGGCGAGCAACACGGCATCGTCCGCCGTCACGCCACTGGCTCCCAACCCGCGCCCCACATCGCATAGCGCGTCCCGCAAGGCATTGGCGACGGCATTCATGTCGAGAGGTTCCAGGCGGAACAGGTGGCTGCGGCTGAGAAGCGGCGGGATGACGTAAAACCCCGGGTTGTGTGTCGTGCATCCGATGAGGCGCACACTCCCCGCTTCCACATCCGGAAGGAGCAAATCCTGCTGGGCTTTGTTGAAGCGGTGAATCTCATCTATGAGCAATACCGTCCGCCGCTCGGGGCGCATCCGGGCAAGACGCAAGATGTCCCGCAACTCGGCTGTATTGGAGAGCACGGCATTGACACGCACGCAGTGGCAGCGCGTCGCCGCCGCGATGACCTCGGCCAGTGTTGTTTTTCCGCAACCTGGCGGCCCGTAAAAGATAAGGCTGCCAAAAGCATCGCCCGCGACGAGGCGGGGCAACAGGCATCCCGGCCCGAGCAATTGGGCATGCCCACGCACCTCGGCCAGCGTCCGCGGGCGCATACGGGCGGCAAGCGGCGGGCGAAACGCCGGCGCACCCAACGCAGGGGCGTCGCTCTCTTCTGAGAACAACTGCGGCTGTTCATCGTCTGCCATAGTGCCGGGAAAAAAGAGAGAAAAACGCCTCTCTTCAAAACAAATAACCGCCTGATTCCACACAGCATGCCATGCCTGTAAATTTCCTCGTGAACAATCCACGCCCTCTGCTGTCCTTTGGCGCAATGTTTTTTTCTGAATTCAAATACTTTCTGTCCATACTTCTCGCCTTCTCCGCTCTGGCCTCAGCCGCCTGCGGGCAAGACGCCCAAAACCTCCTGTCCGGGAAATACTCTGCGGCGGAACTCCAGCAGCTCCTCATCCCCCGCGATAAATGGACGCCCTTTCCCCGCCTCAATGACCGCAACGCCTGGGCGCAAGCCAATCAACAAGACCTCCAGACCTACCTCGCCTACGCCGAAAAACACCGCGATTACGAATGGCCCACCCTCACCGCCACCCTCTCCATGATCATCGCCCGCACGGGCAGTCGCACGGAATACCAAAGGGTAAGCTACGCGAAACGATCCATGCTCGCCACCTTCATCCTCGCCGAAATCGCCGAAAACAAAGGCCGTTTCATAGACCCCATCGTCAACGGCATCTGGTCCATCTGCGAAGAATCCTGGTGGGGCACTACGGCCCATCTGCCCGATCAATACAAAGGGCTTATGGACGTCTCCCGCCCCCGTGTGGATCTCTACGCCGGAGTCACCGCCGGAGTGCTCGCCTGGGCGGATTATTTCCTCGGGGAAAAACTCGACGCCGTGTCGCCTCAGATCCGCAAGCGCATCTACCACGAGGTCAACACCCGCATCCTCTCGCCCTTGATGACCTATCCCCATTGGTGGATGACCACGAGTGCCGATGGAAGCCCGCCCAACAACTGGAACACCTGGATTTGCTCCAACTGGCTCACCTGCGCATTGCTGCTCGAAAAGGACGGGAAACGCCGGGCCGAAATAGTCGCCAAAATCCTGCAAACCCTCGACAACTTCGTGAACCCCTACCCCGCGGACGGCGGTTGCGACGAAGGTCCCGGCTACTGGGGAGCCTCTTTCGGCGCACTCTACAACAACCTCGTCTTGCTCAACCTCGCCACCAACGATTCCTTCCGATACGTCTTTGAAGACGAAAAGATCAAAAACATGGGACGCTTCACCCATCGCGTCCAAATCAGTGAAGATTACACACTCAACTTTGCCGACGCCGGTCCGCGCCACCATCCGGACGCAAAGCTCGTCTTCCGCATCGGGCGCGACATCGGCGACCCGGCATTGGCGCGTTTCGCCGCCCATTACTACAAACCTGGAACAGTCTCGCCTGAGGGTGTCCGGGGGCATTTTGCGGGCGACTTTTTCAATCTCTTTCTCAACGCCGAGATTGAACGTGTAACGCCCGCACTCACTTACCCGCAGCACGTATGGCTCCCCAACCTGCAAGTCGCCGCATTCCGGGAAAGAGCCGATTCCACCGACGGTTTTTACGTCGGTGCCAAGGGCGGCACCAACAATGAAAGCCATAATCACAACGACATCGGAAACTTCGTGGTCTATTACGACGGACTCCCGGTTTTGATAGACGTAGGCTCCGGGAAATACACGGCGAAGACATTCACCGAGGAACGCTATAATATCTGGAATCTCCGTTCCGATTATCACAATACCCCCTCCATTAATGATGTGCCGCAAAGCGCGGGTTCAGAATTCCGGGCTGCGAAGGCGGCCTTTGAACAGCGTGCCCACCATGTGGCCGGGAAGAAACCTTTCCCCGTGTTTTCTCTCGATATTTCCGCGGCCTATCCCCCTCAGGCCGGAGTGAAGTTCTGGAGCCGGGAAATCTCCTTGCTTGCAGAAGATAAGCGCGTCGAGATTCAGGAAAAATATTCGTTAACAAACAAAAGCGGCAATAAAGTCACAGAGCACTTTATGACCTGTCATCCGGTGGAACTTTCTGCGCCCGGACGGTTGACACTTCACAGCAAAGATAAGGACGGAAATCCTGTGGATTTCTTTCTTTTGTTTCCCGCAGAAATATTTCGCGCCAGCGTGGAAAAGATTCCGCTGACAACGGAAAACGACACCGGCGTTTTCGCCAACTGGGGCGACTCGATTTACCGGATCAAGCTGGAAACGGCATCCGGGATCCCATCCAGTGGAAGTTTTCACTTCCGCGTCGAAGGCGGGAAACAGCGTTGACCGCAATAGCGCAAGGCGGCGCCCTGAAGTAAAGGGTGTCGGGCCTTTCGCACGATTGCCCGTCTCTTCCATTTCCATGGAATATGCGGGGCAAGAACGCCCTTGCTTTCCCGTTCGCGCCGGATAGTCAGGGCGCTTTCCCATGCAACATCAACTCGCAGCTATTCTCGCTGACGCCAGCACCGGCGCACCTGTTATTGCCACGCGCCCGGAATTTGAGACTTTCAAAGCCCGTATCGTCGGCCCCAACGGCACGCTTACCGCCGCTATGAAAGGCATGGCCACCGTGCCCAAAGAGGACAAGCCCGCCGCGGGCAAACTCCTCAATCAAACCAAGGGCGAAATCGAAAAACTCTTTGCCGCTGCGCTCGCCCGCATTGAGCAAAACGAAAACGCGGCCCGGCTCGGCGCTCCCATTGACCCCACCCTGCCCTCACCCGATGATTTCGCCGGTTCACTCCACCCGCTCACACAGGTGCGGGAGGAAATCGTGAGCGTCTTCCACAAACTCGGATTCACCGTCGCCGACGGCCCGGAAATCGAAAGCGAATGGTATTGTTTTGATGCGCTCAACACGCCCGCCAATCATCCGGCCCGGGACATGCAGGATACCCTTTTCATGCCCGATGCCACACGATGCGCCGATGCCTCCAAACGCGGCACCGAGGCCTACCTGCTCCGCTCGCATACCTCCAGCGTGCAGATACGCACCATGCTCAAACAGCAGCCTCCCGTGCGCATCATCGCACCGGGGCGATGCTTCCGGCGCGACACTGTGGACGCCACGCACAGCGCAAACTTTCACCAAATCGAAGGTCTATGGGTGGATAAACATGTGACCTTGCGCGATCTGAAAAGCGTGCTCGATGCTTTTGTGCGCGAGATGTTTGGCGCGGATGCTAAAATCCGCCTTCGGCCCAGTTTTTTCCCATTCACCGAACCGAGCTTCGAGATGGACTTGAAATCGCCCGATCTTGGGCGCCTCAGCGACCGCTGGCTGGAAATCATGGGCTGTGGTCTTGTTGATCCGAAAGTTTTTGAAAACGTGGGCTACGATCCGGAGCAATGGACAGGTCTGGCCTTCGGTCTGGGCCTGGAACGTATCGCGATGCTTTTGCACGGCATTGACGACATCCGGCATTTTTACACAAACGACCTGCGTTTTCTGCGGCAATTTGCGTAGCCGCGACCCGCATATTTTGCGCAAAACTGTTTACGGAACTTGACAGGCAAGTGCAGTTCTATTCCATGCGCCCCTCCTTTTGATTGCTCAGGTGGTGAAATTGGCAGACACGCATGATTCAGGTTCATGTGCCGAAAGGTATGCGGGTTCAAGTCCCGCCCTGAGCACCATTTTTTTTGAAAAAATGGAATCAAAGCCCAAGCGCTAACTCCAGCACCGGCTTTTACCGTTTCGGAATGATGGGGGCGATTTGCGGGGCGCGGGTGGGGTCGTAGTTCACCGTGAAACCATGCTCGCGGGCAGTGCCGTCGGCATTCACGCCTTTTACTAAAAGGGCATTGGCACCGGCGCGCAAAACGACATTCCAACGGAAACCCTTTGTCTGCGCACCAAGACTCACGCCGTTGTGAAAAAACTCCACAGTGCCCATGTTGCTGAAAGCGCGATAGACCTTTTCGGCGGCACCGCCACGGGTCGTCCACGAAGGGGATTGGAGATAGAGCACGGGGTCTGTTTTTTGAAGGCGGGCCTTGAGCTGGAAGAAAGCGTCCTTGGGCTGGCGATCCGTGTCGAGCAACCCTTTGTTGTTGATGTAGGGGTGGGTATCCACGCGGTGAGCGGCACCAAAGTCGGCGAAGACCCACAGATTGTGCCCGACGAGCCAGTTGAGTTCCTTGTCAAAGAGGTCATAGGTGGCGTCGAGGGTGTTCACCATGTGCTCTTCGCTATAGTCAAACCGGCGCGGCGTTTCACTGTGTATCCAAGGGTCGGCACCGGCACCAAATTCAGAAAGGATAAGGGGCTTAGTGGGGTTTTTGGCGTGCAGCTCGTTCAAGCGGACGGGGAGAGTCGCGGGATCTGGACGATACCAACCGCGATAGAGATTGTAACCATTGAGGTCGGGGATGGCCATGATGCCAACGTCAGCAGCGCGGTCGCTGTCATGGCTGACGATGATGGTCTTTCGAGTGGGGTCGAGGCGGTGAGCGAGGGTGTTGAGGTCGCGGATGAGGCGTAACTCAAATTCGTGAAGCTCGGCGTGCTC
>JAITXH010000037.1 GCA_031284845.1 Puniceicoccales bacterium
CGCGACGTCGGGTCGTCAGGAACAATGAAAAGCCCTTCGATCTCTGCCCATCTGCCGTCTTTTTCGAGTTCCGCCGCCGTCCCGTCAAAACCGTCGAAAACCCACACCTTGACCCCAAACGCGAGCGCGAACCTGTATTCCAATGCACTCAACGGGCCACCGCCAAATCCAAACAGTTTAACCGTAGAGGGGGCGAACGACTCGCTGGCAAATAGGTCCTCCCAGCATTGGAGTATCTGCTCAGGCGTGAAACCAACATTGCCTGCGTCATGCAATGTATAACGGACGTCTCTTGTCGCGTCGGCGGGCAGGTTTCTGGGGATGTATCCGTGCAAACGTTCCTTGGGGAATCCGATGTTTGCTGCAACTTCGCCGACTACCCCCGGCACCCCGCACCGGGTCCCTCCTGAAATCACTTTGCCGTCGAAGTCGCCCATGATGCTTTCAAGAAGCGGACGCAAATCCCCGGTTTTGCTTTCCTCAAACGACCCCGCGCCTCCGGCTATGATTTTGACGCGAACATGAGCAGTCGCGTCCTGCGTTCCGGTCAGGGTCTGCGCCCGTTGAGCGAGGAGGAGGAAGCGGGCGCACCAGTTGCAGGATTCTTTGATGTCATGCTTCACATTCGACCTGCCTTCCACAGTCTCCAACCAGGCAATTTCTCCCTTCAAGATGGCGGGCGGGACACCGACCGTCCCCGAACGGATCACCGCCACGCCGAGCGCGTAATCGGCGAGCGCCTTGAGTGGCTCACCGAGCAAGGCTTGAAGCCGCCCTGCGACGAAGCACGAATAAGGCAATTCTGTGCCGTCCTTGATATGCCCGTGGCTGGTTTCCAAAGCTGTTTTGACGGCGTTACGGGCCAACGGGGATACATCCGCTTCGCCGTGTCCGATTTTATGTCCGATGGCCTCCGCCAAATAGTAAGGGTTGCCAGGCTCACACTCGAGAGCTTGCTGGTAAGCTTCTAAAATTGCGTCCTCCCTGTCTCTCAATTTGGCAAGTGCGCAGGCGAGTAGAAAGTGAGCGCGGCCTTTGCGGCCCTTGTATTCCTCCTTGTCGTATGGAACGTTTTTTTCGGGTTCGCGGAGCAAACTGACAGCTTTGTTAAGCCATGTCTTTGCTTTTTCAAAATCCCCATTCAGAAGGAATGCATTGCCGAGTTCGATCAGGATTTCCGGATATTCCAATCCCGTGTGTTTCTCCAGAGTTGATACCGCATCAGTATAGTAGCCGATGGCGGATTGGAGACGGGCGCACTGGAGGGCGGTTTTCCATTCTCCACAGATTTTGCCTTGCACGAGTTCGACCTCTATCAACTTCAAGCGTTCGATTTCTTCTTCAATTTGCTTCTTGGATGCGAATGACGAATAGTTGGCGAGACGGGAATCAATGTCGGCACAGAGGGCATTCATCGTCTTATCGGAATTTTCACGGATGGCATCCAGCATTTTGGCAAGACGGATGATTTCGCGCGGGAACTTCAAATGAGTCTTGTAAATGCGATCATGCAGCGTGTCGGCGATGGCGTGCTGGAGCCATGTGCGCACTTGGATTTCGGCTCGCTTGTTGCCGATAGCGGTCTTAGTCGCCTCATCCGAAATTCCGAGTGCGCCGAAATTCCGGATTCTTACGATGAAATGCACGTCACCGTAACCAAATACATCCTCCCCCAGGGCGGCGCCCTTGTCATCCTCTTCGCAGACTTCAAAATTGGCGCGGATGAACGTGCGGACAGCTTCCACTTGGTCGAGAGTCTGCACAATGACACGAGCTCCGCAAAGGTCTGTAAGCTCGTTCACCGCGTCTTTGTATTTGCCCGCTTTGCGGACGACTTTTTCAGCGAAGCTGGCTACGGCCTTTTCTCGTGCTTGAACGAAAGAGCAGGGGAAATACCTTCGGCAAGCACGTTCGAACACAGCCTTCAGAGTGTCTGCATAGATTTTGTATTCCGGTTTTTTTTCTGAGTAGGAAGCGACTTGTTGTTTTAACTTTTCAGGGGTGATGTTAGACATAGTTTTTTCAGTTGAGAGGGTTTAACTTTTTCGAGGCATAATCCAGCATAAAGCCACGGAATTGTTCAATCAGCAAGTATTTAGAGAGTTCCGCCAGCGGCACCCATTCGGCGGCGTCATGTTCGTGGCTTAGCGAGAACGTCCCGCCCGATACGGCCGCATCGAAGGTGAGGACAATGGCAGTTAGGCCTATATCGGAGATTTCAAACGATGTCGCGCCGACGAAACCGATGAGCGCAACTTCGAGTCCCGTCTCCTCCGACAGTTCACGGCGCACGGCGACATCCGGTGCTTCGCCCGGGTCAACTTTGCCGCCGGGCCATTCCCATTGTCCGACCATACGCTTGTTTGCCGCCGAACGCCTCACCAGCAGACAGCGACCTTGCGCGTCTAACAGCACCGCTCTGGCCGTCAAAGTGAATTTTTTTTCTTTCGCTTCTACTTCCATGCACCTGACTTGGCATCGTTCCTACGAGCGGTCAACTCTTCCCGCTACGATGGCTCAAAGAACACAAGTGGCTACTGAGAACCAGTGAGAAGTGATAGCATTTACGAGTAAAAACTTCTCTTTTGAAAAGATATTTTAGCTGCGGATACGCGGCTAAAAATGGTTTATCTTCAGACTTTATTGGAAACAATTCTTAAGGGAAAAATTTCGGCACAAATGGTATTATATTCCACGCCGTGCTTTTGATGCCGTTGCCGGGTTTATTTTCAAAAAAATCTTATTGTGAGAAGGCTTGGGTAACTTGCCGTCCATCGGCCCCATATAAAACGAATCCGTGCCATACGTCCGATCTACATGGATAATCGGCGGATCTACTCTGCGATTTCAGCGATCTTGAAAGAGGCGAACTACAATTGCGATGCGCCTTGCCTGCCATTGTTCGCCCCCGCCGGGGACGATGTTAAGGGAGGTGGACTATCCGCCGGTTACACCGCTTCGCGGTTCACCGGCGGTTATTCACATTTACCTCCTTCGGAGGATTCATGCCATTTACGAGTAAAAACTTCTCTTTTGAAGAGACATTTTTACTCGTGAATGGGATACCCCGTCATCCCCTGAGAGGGGAAAATGTGTCCCGAAGGAAGTCAGAGCGATTCAATATTGAGAATCGTCCAGTTGCGAAGCGGTCTATTGTTAATATAAACGCGTCCGAGATCGTAATGCTCGATTCGTTTGCGCCTATCGACCAAGCTGTCTTTCGCGCTGAAATGGGTGCACCACTATCAAAATACAATTCGCAAGCCCCTAGCTTATTTCCCGCCATTTTTTGGCGACGCGCTCAAAAATTCCGTCAGGCGAAAGCCCGTGGGCTGCCCTTAGCTCTTCGGGTGATGTGCCGTGCTCCACAAATTCGTCCGGCCAGCCAATGCGCACGATGCCGGGCAAAAGAGGCTGCTCTTGCAAGACTTCCAATACGCCCGATCCAAATCCACCTGCGAGCACATGATCCTCCAAGGATACAATCAACTTCGCCTGTGCTGCGTGTTGCTCGAGCAGTGCAGTGTCCAGTGGCTTGGCAAAACGTGCATTCACAATGCCGACGCTGATACCGGGAAATTCTTTTTCCAGACGGGTAGC
>JAITXH010000047.1 GCA_031284845.1 Puniceicoccales bacterium
TTGACGGAAGAAAATAAAAATTTGGCCTCTGATGCCTTATTTATTTACTCTACATATCTCAAAGCAGCAAATCAGTGCGTTCGCCGCGCAACAAGTGACGTAATTTTTTCAATTCACGCAACAAAGGGAAGGCGAGAAGCGCCAGCGCCAACCCGAAATAAGCGCAAACGACGACGGAGATGAACGTGTTTTTGAGGAGGAAGCTTGGTCCTTTGTCCACTAAAGAAAGGAAGCATCCTGCGGGGGACACAAACCCCAAATAATACCACAACGCTCTACCCGGCTCCTCCAAGGAGTGGTATAGGACGGTGCAGGCGACACCCCAGCACGCCAGAATGGTGAGGCAAACAGAGAAGCGGACGCCGAAGCGATGCTCCAGGCGGCGTGGTGCCAGACTGGCCAATCCGGCGGACAGCAGGAGAAGTGCGAGTGGGCAGCTTACCGCTACTGCGTAAGTGGCGGATTGCTTCGTTGTGTTGCCGCTCAGGTGGTGTTCGAGTAAAAAAATGCTGAAAAATGCCGCCATGACGCCCAGCCAAGTCAGCACGGTGAAAAAAAATGCCGCCGCCCGGTTTGGCGCAAACACCAGTGCCGCCACCGCGCCTGCTTTCCCGCGCCGGATAAAGCCGCGCAGGGCATGGGGTGTCGTCACATCCTGCGCGGCCAGTGCATCTGCGCAAACGAGCAGGGCCGCACCGGAAAGCACAGAGAACGCTACCCCTAAATTCTCCATGCGCCGGTTCCCCGCCTTCCAATCGAGCCATAGTGCCGCCGCCATCGGCAAAAACAACATCCACAGGAGCACGCGCTTGCGCACTGCCTGATTCTCAGCAGCTGAGGCAAACGCCGAGGCACCCATTGCCAGAAACAAAGCCGCGATGATTCCTGCGATGAATACCAGCCCGGTCAGCATTTCCCAAGAGCCGGTGTAGGCGAACTTTCTGATTCCCAAAACCCACATTGCCAGAACCCCACCCCACACTGTCCACGCCAACCAGCGGTGCAGGCAGGAGAGGCACACGGATAACGCACCGAATACCATGCCCATGCCAGTTGCGAAGATGAAGTTTCTGGCGTCGTTTCCGGTATCTAACAAGCCGATGTAGTAGCGCATCACGCCGTAGGGCAGCAGGCTGGCTAGAAACAAGGCCAGTTGCGCCATCAGCGCCACCCATTTCCCCGCGACCACGCCCCATGAGGAAAGTGCCGTGAGCCGGAGCAGCTCAAGTGTGCCGCCATCCCGTTCGGCATCCAGCGCCCACAACCCACGCGTCGCGATGACTCCTGCGCCCAGAGAGAGGATCAGCCAGAAAATGGTGTCGTCGGACTTGCTGGCGCTGTTTTGCCCGGCGAGCACGATGCACCAAAACATGAAACTGCAGTGGAGCAGTGAAAAAAACGAGATAAAGAACCACCCGCGCAATCCCTGCCTGACCTCCTTTACGACCATCGGGCTAAGCCAATCAGGGAAATCAGCGGGGATGGCGGTGCTTGGCGGTGGCGGAGAAATCATGGGAGATGCAAGGCGAGAAAACGCTTTGCCCCATGTGCCGCAATCCCGGATTTCTCCGGTCTTGCCATTCCCGCGCCGCCGCATATCCTACCGCACTATGAACAACGCAGTTTCCCGCCCCCGTGTGGGCGTCATCATGGGCAGCCAGTCCGACTGGGACATCATGAAGCACGCTGTGGACACGCTGGACGGCAAGTTTGGAATCGCCTGTGAGGCCCGTGTGCTTAGTGCGCACCGCACGCCGCACGCCGCTTTTGAGTATGCAAGTTCTGCCGTGGAGCGCGGGCTTCAAGTCATTATCGCCGGGGCGGGCATGGCCGCACACCTCGCCGGGGTCATGGCCGGATTGACGCCGCTGCCGGTGCTTGGCGTGCCGTTGGAGTCGCCCCAGCTCAAGGGCTTGGATTCGTTGCTCTCCACGGTGCAAATGCCCGGCGGTATCCCGGTGGCCACCTTTGCGATTGGCAAGGCCGGTGCCATTAATGCCGCCGTGTTTGCCGCGTCCATTCTTGCGCTCTCCGATCCGTCTCTGAAAGACGCGCTCGACAAGTTTCGCAATGCACAGACCCAGAAGGTGCTGGATGTGAAGCTGGAAGATTTTCGCTAGGGTTAAAAGCCGCAGCAAAACGCATCCGGAAGGGATGAGGAGAGCCGCTTCGCCCTCGAACTCTCCTCTACACTACATGCGTTCCAGTGGCTCGATTCCGAGCAGACGCAGCCCGACCGACAACGCTGTGGCTGCACGGGCGCATAGCATGAGCCGCCGCGCACGCACGGCAGGCTCGTCCACCAGCACTTTGTCTGCGTTGTTAAAGGAACTGTAAGCCCCCGCCAATTCAAAGAGGCAGGTGCAGAGAAAGTGCGGGCGCAACTCGGCACAGGCCTGCTCAAGCGCAACGGGGAAGTCCAGCAGCTTGCGGGCGAGGGCGATCTCCGCGTCTGTCTCCAGCGGCGAGGCCCCCTGCGTGCCCTCGCCGAATGCGAGGCCGGCCTTGCGGAAAATCGAGTGGATGCGCGCTACTGCGTAGAGCAGGTAGGGCGCGGTGTTGCCGTCAAAGGCGAGCAGCTTGCTCAACGAAAACGTGTAATCGAGCGTGCGGTTTTGGCAGAGGTCCGCGTAGCGCACGGCACCGATGCCCACGGTGCGGGCGATTTGCCAGCGCTCGGCTTCAGGCGAGTCGGGATTTTTTGTGGAGACGATGGCAAATGCCTCGTCGGTGGCTTTTTGCAGAAGCGCCTTCAGACGCACGGAGTCGCCGGACTTTGTCTTCATGGCACGCCCGTCTTCGCCGAGGATGGTGCCAAACCAGACATGGCGCAATGCGGGGAGCTTGCGCCCGGTGGCATCAAACCATTTTTGCGCCGTGAGAAAAAGTTGCTGAAAGTGATCCTGCTGGCGCCCGTCGGTGACGTAGATGCACTCATCGGCGTGGAAATGCTCGACGCGGTAGAGGAGCGTGGCGAGATCGGTGGATGCGTAATTAGAGCCGCCGTCTTTTTTGCGCACAATGAAGGGTTGCGAAGGTTCGCTGGTGCGCGAAAAGCGCGGATGCCCGTCATGCCAGACCACGAGGGCACCCTCGCTTTCTTCGGCCAGCCCCGCGGCGGTCAACTCGGCATAGATACGGGCGACTTTGTCCCGGTAAAAGGATTCGCCGAGGGTGACGTCGGGCTTTACGCCGAGCAGGTCATACATCTCCTGGCAGGCGGCGTTGGATACGGCGACGATGCGTTGCCAGAGAGCGGTGTTTTCAGGGTCACCTGTCTGGAGTTTGATGAGTTCGGCGCGGGCGGCATCCAGAGCAGCGGGGTCGGATTTGGTGAGCGCGGAGCCTTCTTTGTAAAGGCGCTCAAGGTCTTCGAGGGCAGCCTCGCCTGCGTTGTCGAGCGCGTAGCCGGAACGCTTGATGGCGAGGATGAGCACACCGAAGTTTGTCCCCCAGTCACCGATATGGTTGTCGCGCACGAGATCGGCCCCGCAGAATTGCAAGAGGCGGGCGATGGCTTCGCCGATCACCATTGGGCGCAAGTGGCCGACGTGCATTTGCTTGGCGGTGTTGGCAGAGGGGTAGTCTATGATGACTTTTTTCCCCGCGTAGAAGGCAGATGCACCGGATTGGAATGCGGAGGCATCGGCATACCGCGCCAGCCAGGCGTCCAGAAACCGGGGTGTGAGTTTGAAGTTGATGAAGCCCGGCCCGGCGATGTCCACGGCGACAAGGGCGTCGTCGAGCTTTCCGCTGGCCTTCAACGTGGCGACGAGGGCCGTGGCGAGGGCACGCGGATTCGCTTTTGCAGCCTTGGCACAGGCGAGGATGCCGTTGGCCTGAAAGTCGCCGTAACGCGGCTCCGCAGGCCGCATTTCAGGGTTAAACGGGCCAGTGAAGCCGGGTGTGACAGCGGCGGTGGCGCGCAACAGGGTGTCGAGTTCCCGCGCCGGGTTGAACCAAATTTCCATGCGCCCAAGAAAGGGCGCAGCTAAGGCACGTCAAGGGAGAATCAGCTTCCCGGTTCTTCAGCCCATACCTGAAGGATGCCACGCACGGCGTCCAAGCCGGGGGCATTGGCGACGGGTGCTATTCCGCCGTTTTTGCGAAGGGCTTTGATGAGACCGGAGATTTCTTTCAGGTAGGCATTTTTTTGTGCGCCTGGGATGCAATACATGACGACGAGATGGACGGGTTGCCCGTCCAGAGCTTCGTAATCTATGCCCGGCGCAGACCACCCTATGGCACAATGGATGCCACCCGCCCCGTCTTCATCGCGCAAGTGCGGGACGGCCATTCCCAGGCCAATGCCCGTGTTCAGCTCTTCTTCGCGCCGCAGGATTTCCTCCACGGTGTCCACGGCGGGCGCGTTTCCGAGGCTTCCTGCAAGCAGGGTCAGCGCGTCCACTTTGCCGGTGCCGCGCAAGGCAAAGAGACGGTTGTTTTGAATGGCATCGAGGACATGGAGCATAGCGGCGAAAAACGGATGCTCTATGAACCAGAAAAGGAAGGGCAGGAACAAGAAAAAACGGCCCGGTATTTTCGCATCCGGCGTCCGCTACATGCTGTACACTGGCCATGACAAGGACGTGAGCGTAGGACAAACGCGTTACCAAGGGCTACACGAGGAACCGTTATGACAGCAGCAGAACAATACAAGCAGATTGGCAGATTGGAGGGCCAGTGAATCGGCGACCTCGTTGGTTGCATCACAACGGCGCAACGATTTTTGGGCCTGAAATCCACGCCGAAGGCCGAACTTTTTGCCAAATCCCTCGAAGAACTTCGGACTACGTACAAGCACCTTTGCGGCGGGCGCTTAAATGTTCAGTTCTCTCGACCCTGAGGGAAACCTTACCCTTTCCGGCGCAGGACGTGCATTTCAGGTGCGCAACGGCCTTCCAGCGGGCATCTCAG
>JAITXH010000061.1 GCA_031284845.1 Puniceicoccales bacterium
TTGGCGAGGTTGCCGATTTCATCGAGTTTTTGCGGGCATGGCTCGGCTTCCAGAGACGGATCGCAAGAACCGCAGAAGCGCCAATCCTCACAGTCGGCATCCCCTCCGACCCTCCCAACACGCCCGAGCCCCCCCTCCGCACAATTCGTCATCGCCGCCTCCCGGCTATTAATTATTAGTTATTAACTATTAACTTCTGCTGCTTCTGCTTCTTCTTCCACCGCCGCCCTCTCCTCTTCCCCGCCACCTTTCCCGCCACCTTCCCGATGTGCCATTCTGTTTTGCAATTCACCCGCCTTGAATCCCCGTTCCTTGCTCCGTGACAGGACACCTATTTTCATGCTATAGTATCAATTCCTCTATGAGCAAGAAACCGACACAGTTTGATTTCTGGTTTGCCGTGAACAACACGGAAATCGTGATGCCGCCCAAGCGCCATCTCGAAACCTTCGGCAATACCATCATCAATTACTACCTGGTGAGCGAGCTGATGGATGCCGTCGGGAAAATCCGCATCCGCGAAGGACGGATGCAGGCGCTGCGCCCTCAAATCATCACGCCGTCCTCGTATTCCACCACCATGCTCGAAGGCTTCGGCGACCAGGCCAAGCAGTACCTCGAATGGCTCAAGGACAACGAGGATTCCGTGCGCATCCTGCGCTACGGCTACACGCTCAAGCAGGAGGCGTTCAGCGAACAGGTGCTGACCGATACCCCCGAGGCGGTTCTAGAGCGCGTCAAACAGGATGTCGAGCGCAAGAGCGATCCGTTCGCCGCCATCATTAAAGGCGTGGACGATCCCTGGGATGTCTGCTTGGTGCGCCTTTTTTGGGCGGTCATCCAGAACTCCGCGCCGTCCAACATCCGCGAGTTGCACGAACGGCATGTCCTCGAAATGCAGGACGGGCTGCCCGCCGGCCTGCGCGATGAAATCGAAAAGGGATTCCAGGCCGCAGCCAAAGACGCGAACCTGATCCGGCCCCTCGGAAAACTCTTACAGGACAACGGACTCTTCGACCGCTTTCAAGACCGCTTCTTCAACCTCATCAGCCGCGGGTGACCCCCCTCCGTTGCGATGCGGGGCAGGCGGACATGGCGACGGCGGCCGGCCATCCTATCAGGAACAAAAAAGAGACACGAATCATGACCATCACCGAAAAAATCCTGGCCCGCGAGTCGGGCGCGAAACTCATCTCCCCGGGCGACAACATCTGGGTCAACGCCGGCATCCTGCTCACGCACGATGTCTGCGGGCCCGGGACCATCGGCATTTTCCAGCGCGAGTTCGGCAGGGATGCCAAGGTCTTCGACCGCGAAAAAATCGTCATCCTGCCCGACCACTACATCTACACCGACGACGAAAAAGCCCACCGCAACGTGGATACGCTCCGCGCGTTCGTCAGGGAACAGGGGCTCCCGTATTTCTACGACCCCGGCACCTCCAGCTATTGCGGCGTCTGCCACGTCGCCTTGCCGGAGCTGGGCCATGTGCGCCCCGGCGAAACCATCTTCGGCACCGACTCCCACACCTGCACGCACGGTGCGCTCGGCGCCTTCGCCACGGGCCTGGGCAACACCGACGCGGGCTTCATCATGGGTGCCGGCAAGCTGCTCGTCAAAGTCCCGCCGACCCTCCGCTTCGTGCTGGACGGCCAAATGCCGGCCCGCCTCTCCGCCAAAGACCTCATCCTCCACATCATCGGCGACATCTCCGTCAACGGTGCGACCTACTGCGCCATGGAGTTCACCGGCGAGGCCATCGCCGCGCTCAGCATCGAGGAGCGCTGCACCATCTGCAACATGGCCGTCGAGGCCGGCGCCAAGAACGGCATCATCGCGCCCGACCGGAAGACGCTGGACTACGTCAACGCCCGCACGAAAAAACCGTTCGAGCCGCTGACCAGCGACCCAGGCGCGCCTGTGCAGGCCGAATACCGTTACGATGTCTCCAAGCTGGAGCCGGTTGTCGCCAAGCCGCACCTGCCCGACAACAAAGCGCTGGCCCGCGACTGCCGCGGCGTCGCCGTCGACCAGGTCTACATCGGCTCCTGCACCGGCGGCAAGCTGGAGGACTTCGTGATGGCTGCGCGGTTGCTCAAAGGCCGCAAGGTTTCCGTGCGCACGCTCATCGTCCCCGCCACCCGCCAGGTTGAGCAGGGCCTGCTCGACACGCAGATTGACGGGCAGAGCCTCCGCGCCATTTTCGAGGCCGCCGGGGTCGAACCCATCGCGCCGCCCTCCTGCGCCGCCTGTCTCGGCGGCCCCGCCGACACCTTCGGCCGCACGAAAGGCAACGAGGTGGTGGTCAGCACGACCAACCGCAACTTCATCGGGCGCATGGGTTCGAAAGACTCGCAAATCTACCTTGCCTCGCCCTACACTGCCGCCGCCTCCGCAATCACGGGCCACATCACCGACCCGAGGGATGTGTAGGTCTGGAACAGCCTCCATGAGAGAATCCATTCACATCAAGAACTTCGGCCCCATCCGAGATATTGAGATCGACGATATCAAGCCATTCACGGTTTTGATCGGCGAGTCTGCCGGCGGGAAAAGCACGGTGATGAAAGTGCTCGTCCTGTTCCGGTGGCTTTCCAAGTGGTACAACCTGAGCGAGTATCTGCGCCGACTCGGTATGCCGGAGCCCAAACTTCCCGACGTGGATGACCTTTTGCCCGATACGGGGCTTAATGTATTTCTGAAACCGGAATCAGAAATAATTTATAAAAACGACGCTTGGACGCTTCACTGGACACAGGGAAAAAAACTGGATCCAAAAGCACCAGACGACCCGGTATACCGCAAACTCAGTTACATTGCCGAAACGCGCGGCTTCATTCCGTCCGCTCTAAACAAACCGCAAATGCCGCGCGGGGCAGATTTCGGCTTTTTCTTCCACGAAGCATTCAACGAATTCGGTGAGTCCAACGATTTTGTCAGGCAGTTGGAGTTGCCCTATTTGAACGTCGATTACCGTGTTGAAAAAAAGGGCCTTGTGACGGAACACCATATCACAGGACGGACATCAGCCTATGACATCACCATCGAGCACGCTTCGTCCGGCATACAAAACCTTGTTCCGCTGCTGTCCATCCTAAAAATGTACGCCTCTGAACTTGACCCCGCATCGGTATTCAAAAAAACGCTCAGCAACAAAGGCTTCAAGCTGATGACCGATGCTAAGGAGCCAGCCCATCGCTTTGACCTCCATATCGAGGAACCCGAGCTAGGTTTGTTCCCTGATGCGCAGTGCGAACTGATGAACACGCTGGTGCGGCAATGTTTTATCGAAAACAAAAATAATGTGAGCGTCATCATGGCCACCCACAGCCCGTATATTCTGACGCATGTCAACAACATGATCCAGGCGGGAGTCGTCCATGCGCAGCAACCGGGCAGCTCGCTTTCGGTGACGCCGCTGACACCGAACAAGGTGGCAGTTTATCAGGTCAGTAACGGAATGTGCAAACCTTTGTTGGATGCAGAGACCGGACTGATCGGCGAGAATGCCATTGATGCCTGCTCTGGAAGGATATATTCTCAGTTTGACCAGCTTATGGAGATGGAACGTCATGAAGAAACATGATTTTTTAAGACAGTTTCCATCCGATTGCACATGCGGGAAATGTAAACACGAATTCACGGATAGTGTGTTGTCACTGCGCGAG
This sequence comes from Puniceicoccales bacterium, assembly GCA_031284845.1. GTDB lineage: Bacteria > Verrucomicrobiota > Verrucomicrobiia > Opitutales > UBA953 > CALNBE01. The sequence goes on from JAITXH010000061.1 coordinate 3,669, forward strand.
CACGGACAAACCATGCGATTTAAGAATTCAACCGGGAACCCGATTGATTCCATTGCTGTAGACCAATGCTGGCTTCAACAACAGTCAGCCTGTGATTATCTCGTTTTTGACTGGGATAATCACCCCTATCTGGTTGAATTAAAAGGCAGTGATGTCGAATATGCCTACCAGCAACTTCAAGCGACGCTCAATGCATTGGTGCCAAAACGAATGAAAGAGGAAATTCTTTGTTTCGTGATCGCCAGAAAATTTCCACCTATCGCTCAAGCAAATGCTCAAAAAATTTTAAAGCAAATGCGGAAGCAATGGCCGAAAGTAAAAGTTCACACACATTCGCTGCAACATGAACACTGTTTCGCATAGAAAAGAAAACGCCATGCCTACCACCGATATAAAAAACGTGAACGCATCCCGCCCATTGGAGAAGCACCCGAACGCTCCGACCGAGGCGGACTGGAAGTATTTCAGTTCGATCCGCGAGGCATTGCTCGAAAAGTTTTCGCGGCGGCATTGCGACCGGCTGCGGCAGATTCTCGCCCAGACAGACCTGTCCGAGGACGACAAGCGACACGCTATCTACAAAGCCGTCCTTGAAGATGACAAGGATGTCGCCAGATTATTTAACGGCTCCAGACGCAGCATACTGGATCTGCAGTGTATGTCTTTGACCGCATATGGTTTGCTCACGCCGGAGCATATCGCCCGGTTTTCGCCCGGCTTCCAAGCGTGTTTGAACGAAGTCCGGCTCATTCATTTTCCGCCGCCCGTTGACCCGAATCTCGCTTTTCAGAAAGGACAACCCCATGCCTAAAGAAACCCGCATCCAAGGCCCCGTCTACGTGCTCGAAGACAATATCGACACAGACCTGCTCATCCCCGCCTGTTACCTCAATCTGGTGCCGACCATTCCCGAAGAGTACCGCAAGCTCGGCTCCTACGCGCTGGCCGGACTGCCGGACACGTTCCCGAAGTTCGTCGCCAACGCGGACGGCACCACGCCCTACCCCATTGTCATCGGCGGGCAGAACTTCGGGTGCGGCTCTTCGCGTGAGCACGCGCCCATCGCGCTCGGTGCCGCCGGCGCGAAAGTGGTTGTCGCGCAAAGCTACGCCCGCATCTTTTTCCGCAACTCGGTGGCGACGGGCGAAGTCTATCCCCTCGAATCGCAAGACCGGCTCTGCTCGGAGTTCAAGACCGGAGACCTCGCCGAGGTGGACATTCCCTCTGGAACCGTGACCCGCCTGTCCGACGGCAAAGTCTTCCCCCTCAAACCCATCGGCGCCGTCGCCCCCGTCATCGCCGCCGGCGGCATGTTCGCCTATGCCCGCCAAATCGGGATGATCAAAAATGCACCGTCTCTGTGATCAATCATCTGCGAAATCTTGTATTTGCGCCTTGTGCGGTCAATCATTTATGCGGTACTATCGTCTGCGATTAAGGAGGAAGCTCGTGTATGCCTGATGTTACTTATTCCAGCCCGAAACTTGCCGCTGAGTTGCGAAAGCTCTTTGGCAATCAGGTGAAAACAATCCAGATCAAACCCAATCCTGTGCATGCCACCCAAATCGATGCTTTTATCAAACGCATCGAGGCGACGCATCAGGCGGCTGCAAAGAGCCAGCTTGTCTTCAAATAGGGGAAGACGATGCACGACATCATGCAAGTGCATAGGTTGACCGCGCCGAGTTCAGCGCCCTTATTCATCAATTTCACACAGCCTTTTTCATGTTTCGAGCACGTTGACACCCATTTTGGCGGATTGCCATCCCTGCATCGCTGCTTTTCGCTTGCACGTTCTTTTGCTTCCGAGACCCTCATCGAAGAGCAGCTTCTGCCTTCGGGCATCATCGCCCAAGAAAACGAAGAACTCGCCTCGTTCGGCTTGACCCTCGGGAACCATGACATACGCCGCCTGTCTTTCTGGGATCGCTGTGTAGCCAGTAACGACATTCTTTCGCTGACGGATGAAACCCTCATCGGCTATGTCATCCTGAAACGCGACACTGGCATCTGGCAGGGCCGCCGGATTGATCGATGGCACATTTTTGAGGCCGTCTTCCGAAAATATGCGCATAGTCACAATTGTTTGCCGAACGCGGGCAACTATCCGGTGAGGGTCGCCGACAAAGTATTCAATGCTCGAGGAGTCTTGTATTGCCAGCAGAATGGATTGAACAAAGCGTGCGCGCATGTCGCGCTTCGCTCCTTGCTTTCCAGACTCGTTCCTGACCATGATGTGTCTTATGCTGAACTGAATACAATCGCACAGGGTTGCTCTGACTCCCCCGCCTCCTATCAACCGTCGAACGGGTTGACTGTCCAGCAAATCCGCAGCATCTTGCAACGCTATGCAGTTGATTTTCGCGATGTTGTTTACGATGAGAGTTGCAAGGATTATCCCAACATCAGAAAAGACCAACCGTATCAGAAATATCTGTATTCCGGCATCGAATCCGGGGTTGGCGGGCTTCTTGGATTTAGCATGGGCGGACCAGAGGCACCTCAAGACCGACACATCATCCCTTTCTATGGGCACACCTTTAACAAAGACACTTGGGCACCAGATGCCGATGTGTCCTACTTTAATATCGGAGCGAACGTCGGGT
>JAITXH010000072.1 GCA_031284845.1 Puniceicoccales bacterium
AAAAAGAAGTATTCCCACGCCTTTTGCCGATTGGGCCGCGACTCTATGCGCGTGAGATTCAACCCGCGCCCCGACAGCGGAAGCAGCGCCTTTTGCAACATCCCCGGCTCATGGTTTACCGTGAGCACGAGGCTGGTCTTGTATTCACACGCAGCTCCGGGCGGGTTTGTCTTCGTGCCGATGACGAAGAAACGCGTGACGTTGTCCCGCTTGTCCTGAATGCCCTGCGCGAGGATGGGCACTTCATAGAGTGTGGATGCGATGGCACTCGCCACAGCAGCCGTCCCCGCCTCCTCTACGGCCCGGCGTGCGGCGGCGGCGGTGCTCTCCACGGCCTCCAGCTCCACTCCCGGCAAGTTCCTTTGCAGCCAGTTGCGACACTGCGCCAGCGCGGTATCCCGCGACAAAACGCGCTTCACCCCGGCCAGCGTCCCGCGCCCGATCAGGCAGTGGTCTATCTCAAGATAAAGCTGTGCGACAATTTTCAGTTCCGATTCCGCCAGCATATCTAACGAGTGGACAACGGCTCCCTCGGTGGAATTTTCGATGGGGATGACACCATAGGCGGTCTCGCCGCGCTCTACTGCGGCAAACACATCGGGGATAGTGCGCATGGGCTTCAACGATACGCTGGAGCCGAAGCTCTTTGCCGCCGCCTGCTGCGTATAAGTCCCCTCCGGGCCAAGATACGCCACGGGGCGCTCCATCTGAGAGCCGATGCACAAGGAAATGATTTCGCGGAAAATCGCACGAACCGACCCGCGCGGAAACCCCTCTACGGAATTCTCCAGCCTGGCAAGTAACACCTCTTCACGGGCAGGCGCATAAAACGTGGCACCGATGGCCTTTTTAGCTGCCCCGATTTTCACGGCAAAGGCCTGCCGCTGTTGCAACAGCCGTATGATTTCGCAATCAATGCGATCTATTTCACTGCGATAGTCGTCAAGGTTCACTCAGGCTTTTTGAGGCAATCCGTAAAAACTGAAAAGCTGAAAATTGCACACCGGCTACCGCAATACCGGCATGGAGAAATGCGCCGACCCACCGCACACATTTCAAAAAGCCAGATCATCTTTTCTTAATCTTTTATATGTAAACAAGTTGAAACTTCCCATGCGCGCTGCGTCCAGTTTCCGCTTTCCTCAATACGTCCTTTCCGCTTTGTTTACATGTTTCCCCATGACACCACAGCAGGAAATCGCCCGAAGGCGCACATTCGCGATCATCTCACATCCGGACGCCGGCAAAACAACACTCACCGAAAAACTCCTCCTCTACGGCGGTGCGCTCAATCTTGCCGGTGCCGTCAAGAGCCGCAAAAACCAGCACTCCACCACCTCCGACTTCATGGAGTTGGAGAAACAGCGCGGCATCTCGGTATCGTCCACCGTGCTCCAGTTCGAGTATCGCAGCTACGCCATCAACCTGCTCGACACACCCGGCCACAGAGATTTCTCCGAAGACACCTACCGCGTGCTCACCGCTGTGGACGCCGCCGTGATGGTGCTCGACGCCGCGCGCGGCATCCAGGAACAGACTCTCAAACTCTTTCAGGTGTGCCGCCGCCGGGGCATCCCTATATTCACCTTCATCAACAAGTGCGACCGCCCCGGTAAAAATCCAATTGAGCTGCTCGACGAGATCGAAAAAACGCTCGACCTGCGCGTCTATCCCGTGACATGGCCCGTGGGTGAGGGTGCGGATTTTCACGGCGTGTATGACCGCCTCCAAGGGCGTGCGCACTGGTTTGAACGCGTCATCGGCGGTGCCCAGCAAGCCCCCGTCACCGTGGGCGGCCTAGACGACCCGGCCATCCGCGACGCCATCCCCGCCTCGCTTCACACCCGCCTGTGCGACGACATCGCGCTGCTCGACATGGCCGGCGGCACCTTCGATCCCGCCGCCGTGCTCGCCGGGAAACAGACTCCCGTGTATTTCGGCAGTGCGATGCACAACTTCGGTGTGCAACTGCTCCTCGACGGCTTCCTCGACTACGCGCCCGCGCCCGGCCCACGCCCGGCAGGCATCCGGGAAATACAACCCGCCGACAGTCCCTTTTCCGCCTTCATTTTCAAGATTCAGGCCAACATGGACCCCCGGCACCGCGACCGCCTCGCCTTCATGCGCGTGTGCTCAGGCCGCTTCGCCCGCGATATGCAGGTCACCCACTGCCAGAGCGGGAAAAAAGTGCGCCTCTCCTTCTCACACCAACTCTTCGGCCAAGAGCGCGAGACCCTCAACGAAGCCTGGCCGGGCGATGTGCTCGGCGTCACCGGTCTCCCCGACTTCGGCATTGGCGACACGCTTTCCGAGGCCCCGGACATCATTTTCGATGCCATCCCGCCCTTTGCCCCGGAGTGTTTCGCCCTCCTGCACAACACTGACACCGGGAGCTTCAAACGTTTCCGCACCGGTCTCGACCAGTTGCTTCAGGAAAAGGTCGTCCAGCGCTTCATGCCTGCCGACGGCGGCAGCATTCTACTGCTCGGCGCAGTCGGCCCGTTGCAATTCGATGTCGTCGCCTACCGCTTGCAATCGGAATACAACGCCGCTATCCGCCTGGAAAACGCCCCGTGGACAGTCGCCCGCTGGGTCGCCCCGTCAGTGCCATTGGAGAAGTTTTCCGGGCTTTTTCTCGGCGGAGCGAAACTGGTCTACGACGCCAAAGAGCGCCTCGTGCTCTTGTTCCAAAGCGAATGGAATGCGAATTATTTTGCCAAAGAAAATCCCGGCATCGCGCTCTACAATACGCCGGATCTGCTGCCCGCCTTCGAGCCTGCCTCTTGAGAGAAAGGAAGAGGCGACTCCAACAGCATCCGGGAGCCTTCTTCAAGAATCGTAATGCAGAACTTATTTTTGCGGGACGACTTGGGGGATTCAGAAGAACAGATCCTGTGCTCCACTCGAAATAGCGAAAAAGCAAAGCGGCCTTCGCAACATGTTGAGGTAGATTGCACAACCGGCAAACACCCAACACGCTCCAAAAGCCGCCCTGACTCAACTGCTCTTTTCGGAGTTACGGCAGATTGATGACACTGAGGGTATGAACCTCGTCATTTTTCGAGTTTTTCAACCCGGGGAAAGCCCAGTCAAAATTCACAATCAAGAGCTTGTCTCCCCACACCATCGGCTCGCAGGGCTGGTCCAACAGGCCATCTGCGCCGTCGGTATCATCGTTGACCCACAGCAGACCGAGCTTGCCGGCCTTGATGTCCCAGTAATGGACTGCGTTGTTCTGCGAATCGGTAATGATGATCCAGTTCTTTTTCGCGTAGTAGCAAATGCCGTCAATGCTGGGAAGCACCTTCGGATCCTGGAACAAGGTCTGGGGCTTTTCGTAGTTACCGTCACTCTTCGCCTTCAAAATGTAGAAATGCCCATCGCCGAAGTTTCCGGTGTAGATATTGCCCGCCGAGTCAAAGCACATGCCGTCTGCGGCAGCCGTATCATTCCGCACAGGCAGCGCTTGCGTCTCAGTCGTCCCCAGTAAGTAGGGGTCTTTTTCGGCCTGCTCTTTAGGCAGCAAGCGCACAGGGCCGTTTTTGAACGCGCTTATCGGCACGCGATAGACGCCACCCAGATTCTTGCCCGGAACGTCAAAAAATGTGTCCGTGAAATAAACCGAATCACCCCGGACGCGCACCGCATTGGCGAGGCGGATATTCTCCACCACCGGCTCGATGCGCAGTGGCTCGCCATTCTTATCAATGACTACACGCATCAAGCGCGACTTGTAGTCCTTGTTGAAGAAATACTGGTTGTCGCAGTAGTAGATGTTTCCGTCTTCGGCTAATTCAATGCCCATCGGTGCAGCAAGCTTGGTATCGGGATGAACCAGCGCCTGGACAAAAATCGACCAATTGCCGGTCTCCTTGCTCCTCCGCAGGATGGCCGCAGGATAAGATGTGTTCACGTAGTTCGGCACGGAGAGGTAAATGTTGCCTTCCTTGTCCTGTGTCAGGCCGTCCGGCACATTGACATTGTCCCCGAACCGTTTGAACAACGTCGGTTTATACGGACTGTCCGCCCGTGATGCACTCGCGTGCTCCCCTGCCCCGCCACTACATCCGGCCACGGCTGCAGCTCCCGCGACAGCAAGCGCACTTGCTAATATCCGCCACGTTTTCGCCTTGTCCAAAGCGCAGTGGAGGATGTCGGTGTATTTCCCTTTGAGGTGTCTGGAATAATTCATAGAGGCGCCCAACGTGGGCGATTCTCCGGGGACATCAAGAAAAACTGGCACCCTGCAAAAAACAGCACGTCAGCTCAGCCAGAAGCTGAAATACAGGTAGCCGCTGAGGATGATGCCCAAGACAGCCAGCGTGCCCAAAATGTCCGCAAGGCCAATCGAGGAGCGCCACTGGGCGCGCTTATCCGCATCCAGAGTGTGGAAGGTCATGTTCAAGAGTTTCGCCGTCGTCGGTGCCGGTGAACTTAACGAAACCAACACGATCGTCAAAATACTCAGCAAGGTCAACCAGCCGCAGGCGTAGTAACCGTTGTAAGCGCCGATGGCACCGAGGAAGCTGTCGCTGGAAATCACGTCCGATTTTTGAAGCGTCTGAAGCGTGAGCTTAATCATGCCCGCGACAAATCCCGTCAAGAGGCCGACATACGCGCCACGGGCGTTCACGCGCCGCGAAAACAAACCGAGGATGAACACGGCAAAAATCGGCGGTGCCAAAAAGCCCTGCACGTTTTGCAAATAATCATAGAGGCCATTGCTCTTTTCCGTAACGATTTTCATCACCGGGATCCAGATGAGGCCAAAGCCGACGACGACGACGGTCGCAATCCGGCCCACGCGCACCAGCGTTTTTTGCGACTGCCCGGGACGCAGCTTTTCGTAAATGTCCACAGTGAAAAGCGTGGCGCACGAATTGAAGAGCGACGCCAGCGAAGACATCAACGCCGAGAGCAAGCCGGCCACGACGAGGCCGCGCACGCCGACGGGAAGCAGTGCCGCCACCAGTGCCGGAAACACCGTGTCCTTGTTAATGCCGTCTCCTTTGACGGGCATCGCGACCAACCCCTTTTGGTGAAGTGCCCAGCCAATCATGCCCGGGACGAGAAAAATGAACACGGGAAGTATCTTCAACGCGCCGCCCCAGATGGCACCGCGCCGCGCGTTTTTCAGGTCTTTCGCCGCAAGGGTGCGTTGCACGATGTATTGGTCCGTGCACCAATACCAGACGCCGATGACAATTGAGGCGACGACGACACCGAGCCACGGGAAGTTGATGTCGCTCAGCGGACGCCACAGGGCGAAGCTTTGCGCATTGGGGCGGGCGGTCGCCACGAGTTCACTCCAGCCGCCGAGCCGCGATAGCCCGAAATAAGTGATGAGCACCGAGCCGAGAATCAAGATGCCGGTCTGGACGACTTCCGTGTAAATGACGGCACGCATTCCGCCGAACACCGTGTAAATACCCGTAAGCACGACGGTCGTAAACGCGCCCACCCAGAAGGCGTTTTCCGAGGAGCCGAAGGTGTCGGGCAACAACGCCTGAAACACGACGGCACCGGCGTAAACGGTGACGGAGACCTTGGTGAAAACATAGGCGATGAGCGAGACGATCGAGAGCACCCAGCGCGAGCGGGAGTCGAAGCGTTTCTCTAAAAACTCCGGCATAGTGAAGACGCCGCTGCTGTGATAAAACGGCACAAAGAACCACGCGAGCAACAGCAGCACCCAGCCGTGCATCTCCCAGTGCGCCTGGGCGAGGCCGTTCGTCGC
>JAITXH010000005.1 GCA_031284845.1 Puniceicoccales bacterium
CGTGCTGTGAAAGCCGTCCTCGACGCGCTCATCTACGGCATCAAGAAGGACGCTCCCGTCCAGCTTATCGGCTTCGGCACCTTCGCGGTCGCCGCCCGTGCCGCCCGCACCGGAATCAATCCGGCCACCGGCAAAGCCCTCAAAATCAAAGCCACCAAGGTGCTGAAATTCAAACCCGGCACCGAACTGAAAAAGGAAGTGGCGAAGATTAAAGACCCCGTGAAGGCTAAGTAAGCGTTTTTCCTTACGATCCGATACCGGAAAATCTGATGCCGCCGCGCCCTTCAAAAGGTGCGGCGGTATTTTTTTCGTCCGCAGTTTCCCGTGTTGCCCTCCGCATCGTTTTCCGTTCCCTCCGCAACCTTCATTTTTCTTCACCACCCAACACGCTGAATGGCACTCATCGTCCAAAAATACGGCGGCACTTCTGTCGCCAATGTTGACCGAATCCAAAACGTCGCTGCCCGCATCAAAGCGGACTGGCAACAAGGCAACAAAATGGTCGTCGTCGTCTCCGCCCGTAGCGGCGTGACGAATGAACTCATCACCCGCGCCAAAGCACTCAACACCTCGCCCGATGACCGCGAGATGGACATGTTGCTCGCCGTGGGCGAACAGGAAACAATCGCCCTCGTCAGCATTGCCCTCCACGCCATCGGCGTCCCCGCCTGCTCGCGCACCGGCGCACAGGCCGGCATCCTCACCGACACGCTGCACACGCGCGCCCGCATCGCCCGCGTGACCGGCGGCGACATCCCCGAGCGGCTCAACGAAGGCAAGGTTGTCATCGTCGCCGGCTTTCAGGGCCTCTCGTCCGCCAACGAAATCACCACCCTCGGGCGCGGCGGCTCCGACTTGACCGCCATCGCCGTCGCCGCCGCAGTCAAGGCCGACCTCTGCCAAATCTACACGGATGTGGACGGCGTCTATACCGCCGATCCCCGCATCGTCGTGAACGCCCGCAAGCTCCCCGAGATCGCCTACGAAGAAATGCTCGAGTTGGCCTCCAGCGGCTCGAAAGTCATGCAATCCCGCTCGGTTGAATTTGCCCAAAAATACAACGTCCCCTTTGAAGTCCGCTCCTCCTTTAACAACAAACCCGGAACACTTGTGAAAGCTCACGCAAAAACCATGGAAGACGCCCTGATCAGCGGCGTCGCACTCGACCGCTCGCAAACTCGCGTCACCGTCAGCAACATCCCCGACAACGCCGCCGCAGTCGCGGCCATCTTCGACGCTCTCGGCGAGGCCGGGTTGAGCGTGGACATGATCATTAAAAACCTCGGCACCGCAGGGCACGCGAACCTCACCTTCTCGGTGAACTCGGACCAATTCGCGCGCACGGAAAAAGTCGTCGGCGAGATACTCCGTTCCCTCGGTAGCGGCAGCGTCCGCTCTGCCGGCGAAGTGGCGAAAGTTTCCATCGTTGGTGTCGGCATGATATCGCACCCCGGCGTCGCCGGCACGCTCTTCAAGGCGCTCGCCGCCGCCGGCGTGAACAGCGACCTCATCACGACCAGCGAAATTAAAATCGCGGTCGCCGTCGCTCCTGACAAAGCCGATGCCGCCGTGCGTGCCGTCCACGAAGCCTTCCAGCTCCACGAAATCGTGCCGGTGGGATGACGGGAATTAAAAATTAAGAATTAAGGATTAAGAATTAAGAATTGGGTCAAGGAATACGGGCAAACGCGAATCTTCAAACCCTCCGAGGGGGTTTTGAATTTCTGCGAAAGGATGCTTCGGTTCCAATTCTTAATTCTTAATCCTTAATTCTTAATTCACTCTCCCTCCCATGCAACAAAACCGCCCGTTCCCTGTATTCCTTGCCCATGAAACTTGAGATCACCATTCCTTGTCACAACGAAGCGCACCGCCTTGAAGCCGGCTTCGCCAAGCTCGCCGAATGGTTGCGTCAACACCCCCGGATCGCGGCAGACACCACGCTCGTCATCGCCGACAACGGCTCCACCGACGCCACCCTTGAAATCGCCAATCGGCTCGCGCCCGGCTCGCCCGTCCCCTGCCGTGTGCGCCACCTCGACAGAGCGGGGCTGGCCCTCGCCCTCCGCGACGCATGGGACAGCAGCGAGGCCGACATCATCGGCTATGCCGACACCGACATGGCCACCGACCCCGAACATCTTCTCGAAGTTGTGGAGCGTTTTCAGGATGCGAATGTTCTCGCCGTGAATGGTTCCCGTTGGCTGAAGGCCTCTGTGGTGAGCAAGCGCAGCCTGAAGCGCCGCGTGTGTTCGCGCCTGTTGCGCATGGGCATCGGTTTCCTGACGGGCATCCATGCGACGGACATCGCCTGCGGGTTCAAATTTTTCCGGCGTTCCTGGTATGCGCAATGGAGCGGGAAAGTTTTTTCCGAGCAATTTTTTCTTGGGGGGGAGTTATTGTATTTAGCGCAGCGGAGAGGCCCCGGCAGTGTTGTGGAGTTGCCTCTGCGTTGGAACGACCAACCCGGCTCGCGCATCAACATCAAGAGCGCGATGCTTTCCTATTGGGACGGCATCCAGAAGCTGCGCCGCCACAAGAAAAACCTCCGCTAACGGCAACGCTGCCCAATTTGAGTGAGCACAGCGACAGATAAAAGGTGACAGGCACATTTTGCAGTTGACAGAATCAATTTCCTAAAAAACGACGACAAGTGGCACTATCACTCCCTGTCAAAAAAGAATGCAGATGCCTGCTCCGGATCACTCAACTCTCGTTCAGAAAGCACTCAGGTACTCTTCAACGACAATGCGTAAGAAACTCGCGGGAAACCACTCCAACACTTCACGGAAAAGTCCGGAGTAATACAGGTCATAATATGCAGAATACAAGAATGTTACATAATTCGGTAGAGCAAAAGATCGGAAATAACCGCTAACGAAACCTCTGGTTTTCCTCGCGATGTTCTTCAAAAAGTGCCTGTCCCCTTTTGGAAATTCTTAGTGTTCGATCAAGCGTTTTTCTTTCCACTTTTCTTTTCAAACCAGTTGCCTTTCGTGATTTTGGGGAGACCGTCAAAGTAAAAGGTGACAGGCTCTTATCGGAAGGTGACAGGCTCTTATTAGGCAGGCCTTTATTAGACGCTTTTTCGGCTTGCCGGCACCGTCGCCCCGGATACTCTGACGGGCGTTATGAAAATAGATGCCGCCACCACGACCCCGACTCAACACTGTGTGAGACGCCGGGTGTTCCTGCGTAATATCGCGTTAACCGGAGTCGGAGTTGGGCTGGGCGCAAGTTTGTCCGCATGTGCGGGCGGTGGCGACACCGACTCTCCGGACTCAACCCGGAAACCAACAAAATCACCAATCCAACCCAACCAACCAAAACCAAATAATACCATGAGCTATACACTCCCTGCGCTTCCTTACGCATTCAACGCCCTCGAACCGCACATTGATGCGCGAACGATGGAAATTCACCACGACAAGCATCACAACGCTTACGTCACCAACCTCAACGCGGCGCTCGCCAAAGAGCCGACGTTTGCCGCTCCGGAATGCGTGAAAGCCCTTATCGCCGACCTATCGAAAGTTCCCGAAAGCATCCGCGGAGCCGTCCGCAACAACGGCGGTGGCCACGCCAACCACAGCTTTTTCTGGAAACTGCTCGCCCCGGGCGGAGCAAAGGCTCCCGTCGGTAAACTGGCCGACGCCATCCAAAAAACGTTCGGCGGACTCGACGGTTTGAAGGAAAAGTTTAA
>JAITXH010000013.1 GCA_031284845.1 Puniceicoccales bacterium
AATGTGTTACATCGCCCAAATCTGGGGACAGGCAAAAAAATATTGACAAACAAGCGTATTGTTGCCGGAATGTCGCGCTATGGCACGTCACCGCCGCCTTAAATCTTCGCATCCCGCAGCAGTTTACCATTGTATTAGCCGTACCGTGAACGGTGAGTTCTTGTTTGACGATACTGCCAAGGAGATGCTGCGTAAGCATATCCATCAAACAGCGGAATTCAGTGGGATCGAGGTCATCACCTACGCCATTATGTCCAACCATTTTCATGTGCTCGTGCGCATACTTCCCTGCGACACTCCGGATGATTCCGAATTACTTCGACGCTACAAAGCGCTCTACCCCAATCCCACCCGGTATGCTACAGCGCAAATTGCCATCCTCGAAAGCACACTTAAAGCCAATGGCATCAATGCAGAACAGCTACGCAGGCAATTGCTGGCACGCATGGGAAATGTTTCTGAGTTCATGAAAACACTGAAACAACGCTTTTCGGTTTGGTTCAACCGAAGCCACAAACGCTATGGGACTTTGTGGGCTGAACGCTTCACAAGCACGATTGTTGAAGGTAATCGGCATTTTGCCTTACGAATTACCGCTGCATACATTGACTTGAATCCTGTACGCGCCGGGTTGACATCTGACCCCAAGGACTACCGCTGGTGCGGCTACGGAGAAGCAGTTGCCATAGGGGGCCGAATGATACAGGGATTGCGCCAGACAATCGAAGACGCTGCACATTACAGCAACGGTGAGGTGTTGGCGGCATATCGGCTGTCAATGCTGGGGAAAGGCGCTGCCCCCAAAGCCAACGGAGAACGAAGTGGCATAATCAGTCCCGAACTATTTGCTTCTGCAGAAAAATGCGGCGGAGTGCTGCCCCTGTCAGAACGCTTGCGCCTGCGGGTTGCCTGGTTTACCCGTGGTGCCGTAATCGGGAGCAAACAATTTGTCACCGAACACTTATCAACATATCTGAAACACATTAATTCTCAACGTGATATCAAACCGAAGCATGTCGCGCCAAGTGAATCCGATGACGGGCAAACAGAACTCTTCGCGATGCGAAGACGGGCGTAATAAAAGACCTCGAATGGGCGCTAGTCTGAAAAATCATGCTACAATTTTCCCCTCAATGAAGTTTCTTTACCTTACCTTCTTGCCTCACAGGTGAGGGGGGGGGAACATGAAATGTGCGGATTGGATTGCACCACGAGACCGGATTCTGCCGAGTGACCCTATTGAAGAAGTATTTATTTCCGCTTTTCAGAGAGCCTGCTTTTCGCAAGCTAACGCCTTCTTTTACCGCAAAAATGGAATCAATGCGCCTTCTCTCTTCACATCTTGCCCGTCGCATCGCCGCCGAGACTGGCACCCCTGCCTATGTTTATTCCCAAAACGCTCTTGAAACACAGGCCGATGCCGCGCTTGCCTTCCCCAACGCTTTTGGGCTTACCGTGCGCTTTGCCATGAAGGCGCTACCCAATGCAGCCATCCTACGCATCTTCGCCCGCAAAGGGCTACATTTTGATGCCAGTTCCGGCCATGAGGCATGGCGAGCCATCCGCGCCGGCATCGCTCCTCAAAAAATTTCTCTTAGCACCCAGGAGTTTCCATCTGACTTTGCTGCGCTTTGGCGCGCCGGCATCACCATCAACGCCTGCTCGCTTGCCCAGCTCGATACATTGGGTCGCACCTTTCCCGGCGCGAATGTCGGCGTGCGCCTCAATCCGGGACGTGGATCCGGCGGCACTGGCAAAACCAATGTCGGCGGTCCCGATGCCTCTTTTGGCATTTGGCACGAATACATCGGCGAAATACTGGAAACAGCACGGCGCCACGGGTTGAAAATTATCCGTATCCATACGCACATTGGTTCGGGCAGCGACCCGCTCGTCTGGCTCGAAGCCTCCCGGCTCAGCCTCGCACTCACACAGCACTTTCCCGACGTCACCATACTCAACCTAGGCGGAGGTTACAAAGTCGCCCGCGTCGCATCTGAAAAAGGCACTGACTTGCAAACGATCGGCATGCCCATCAAGGCGGCATTTGAAAAACTGGCCGTTGAGACCGGAAGGAAGCTTCATCTGGAAATCGAGCCAGGCACTTTTCTAGTCGCCAATTGCGGTGTGCTGCTCGCGCGGATTCAAGATGTCACCGACACTGGTCCAGCCGGGCGTCGTTTCCTTAAGCTCGATACCGGCATGACCGAGCTCCTACGTCCCTCGCTCTACGGAGCGCAACACCCCATCAGCGTCCTCCCGGCCAATGCCACCGAGCGCACCACCGATTATGTCGTGGTCGGGCATTGTTGCGAATCAGGAGATTTGGTCTCGTGCGCCCCCGGCGAACCGGAAACTCTCGCCCCACGCCAACTTGCCGAGGTGCAAGCGGGCGATCTTTGCCTCATCGGCGGAGCGGGTGCATATTGTTCCGCTATGAGCTCGAAAAATTACAACAGCTTTCCCGAAGCACCCGAAGTGCTCGTCGGTGCGGACGACACTCCGCATCTTATCCGGCGACGCCAGACCTTGGAGCAAATCGTGCAAAATGAAATTTTACCCGAGGGATATTAACACACCGCCACTTTCTTCAAAAAAATGTCCGCATTTCAACACATCCCTCTTGGGGAATCCGTCCCTCAAAGTCCCCACGCCGTCGTGGTAAGCCTGCCCACAATCGCCGATGTCATCGGTTACGAAGAGCGCCGTCCAGAGACGATGGACATCGTGCGCACAGGCTACCCGCGTTTTGTGCAACACCCCTTTATTACCGAGGCGGCTCGCAAACTAGCGGAAGAATCCCACATGGGCACCCGTGCCCAATTCCCTGTCGCTTCGACTGCCGCCGCTCTCCGCATTATCGAAATACTCGGTGTGGATGATGCAGGCATCACCGAGGCCGAAGGCTGGGTGTTGCTTCACCTCACCCCCAACGATCCTGAGCTTGCCCGCCACGCCGGCAAAATCATCCAGCACGCCGGATTGGGCATCTCCTCGCGCCAGGCAGAAGACTGGCTTGTCGCCCACGGCTATCGCGCCGCGATCGCTTCCGAGACACTGTATTCAGGCGACGCTTCAGCCGCCGTCCGGCAAGCCCTCGCTCCCCTCCTCTCCCCCGTCGTTCCCGATGAGATTCTCCTGTGTCACTCAGGCATGAGTGCCATCTTTGCCGCCGTCACAGCAGCGCGCACCGTGCAACGCCCCCTCGGACGCACCCTGTGGTTACAACTCGGCTGGCTCTATGCCGACACCACCGAAGTCTTCCGCAAGTGTCTTCCAGCAGACGAAGAATTTTTTGTATTGGACAACGTTTTTGACAAGGCGGCTATTGAAGCGTTTTTCGAAAAGAACGGCTCACGTCTGTCCGCCATTATCACTGAAGCGCCGACCAATCCGCTCATGCAAACACTCGATTTTGCCTGGCTCTCTGCGCTTGCCCGACGCCACGGCGTCCTCTGTATCCTTGACCCTTCCACAAGCAGCTTGGTGAACGTGAATCTGCTTCCATACGCTGACATGCTGGTAACGAGCCTGACAAAATACGCCGCGAATGAAAGTGATGTGATGATGGGAGCCTTTGCCGCCAACCCGGCTTCCCCCGCCCATACCACCCTGCTGGCTACAGCACGCCACACCCACACCCCTGCCTACCATCGCGACATCGCCCGCCTTGCCGCGCAAATAAACGCCATGTCCGATGTGACCGCACGCATCAACGCCAACACCACACGCCTCGTCGCATGGCTGGAACGCCAGCCTGCTGTGCGCCGCGTCCATTGGGCCGGCTCTGCCGATTCTGCTGCGCACTACGCCGCTATCGTCCGCCCTTCTGGAGGCCCAGGATGCATGCTTTCCATTGAGCTGAACATCCCCATGGCCCGTTTTTACGACCGCATAAAAACAGTAAAAGGCCCCAGTTTCGGCACGCGTTTCACACTGGTTTCCCCCTTTATTTACATGGCACATTACGATCTGGTAACAAGTGCTCCCGCACGGCGCGAACTGCTCAAGCGAGGCATAGATCCCGAGTTGATCCGCATCAGCACAGGAACGGAACCGGCGGACGAATTAGAAGCCGTCTTTGCCGAAGCACTGGCATAAAGAGCCTACACGCGGATACCGTTTGTTTTACAGTGCACCTATGACGCAGCCCGCTTGCGCTTCGCTTATCCCAAAGACAAAGCAAGGCAGCTTCGCGGTTTGCGCGTCATCCCAGTGGAATCCAAAGTCCAACGCAGGATCGGCAAATGCCCACCAGATTGCGAAAGCCGCCCTGCCCCGACTCTTCTTTCAGGCTGAATACTCGATGCGTGACAAGGCACAAGGCACCTCGCATTTTCGCCGCCCATGTCGCGCCTGAAAAAATCCTCCTCCGAACACGCCTCGACCAGCGCACCCGCCGAAGAGGCGCCCGCCACCATCGTCTTGCGTGGCGCACGCGAGCATAACCTGCGCAACCTCGACCTCGACATCCCGCACAACACCTTCGTCGTCGTCACCGGCGTCTCCGGCTCAGGCAAATCTTCGCTCGCGTTTGACGTGCTCTTCGCCGAAGGCCAACGCCGCTTCCTCGAGTGCATGTCCGCCTACGCCCGCCAATTCGTCGAACAATTGCCCAAGCCCGAACTAGACTACCTCGGCGGCCTGCCGCCCACCGTCGCCATTGAGCAACGCGTCACCCGAGGCGGCGCAAAAAGCACCGTCGCCACCGTTACCGAAGTCGCCCAATACCTGCGCCTGCTCTACGCCCGCAACGGCACGGCCCACAACCCCGCCACCGGCAACGCCCTGACAAACGCCACACCGGACGCACTGCACGGGCGCATCCGTGCCGCCGCCGCCCGCGCCACCAGCGGTCTCCTGCTGTGTGCGCCCGTGGTGCGCGACCGCAAGGGACACCACCAGCCGCTCGCGAATTGGGCAACCAAACACGGCTACACCGCGCTGCGCATTGACGGCAAGGTGACGCCGCTCGACCGCTTCAAACCGCTCGACCGCTACCGCACACACGACATCGAAGTCGTCATCGCCGAAGTGCCGCCGAAGGGGACGGCACCGATTGCCGCGCTCACGGAAGCCCTGCGGCTCGGCAAGGGCACATGCCTGCTCACCGGCACCGGCGGTAAAATTGTGGAATGGCTCTCCACCGAGCGCACCGACCCGCAGACGGGCGAATCGTTTCCCGAACTGGAGCCGAAACATTTTTCGTGGAACTCCCCGCAAGGCTGGTGCCCCGCGTGTCACGGCCACGGGCGCGTCGTCGAGCAATTCGCCAACGAGGACAAGGAGCACCTGAACGACAGCCCGAACCTCGACCGCGTGGGCGACGCGATTTGTCCAGAGTGCAGCGGGGCGCGGTTGAACGCGTTTAGCGCGTCGGTGTCGTTGGAAGCGAAATCAAAAAACAAAGACAAAACCGGCGCGGCGGAAATCACCTTGCCCGAATTGCTCGCGTTGCCGCCGCTTGCGGTGATGGACGTGTTGGCGCGGCTCGTGCTTGATAAACGCGGACGCGCCGTTGCGGAAAGTATCGTTCCCGAAATCAACGCCCGCCTGCAATTTCTCGACCGCGTGGGCCTCGGCTACCTCGCGCTCGACCGCGCCGCCGACACCTTGAGCGGCGGCGAAGCCCAACGCATCCGCCTCGCCGCGCAGCTCGGCTCCAACCTCGCCGGTGCCCTCTACGTGCTCGACGAACCCAGCATCGGCCTGCATCCGCAAGACAACACGCGCCTCATCGAATCGCTGAAAAAACTCCGCGACCGCGGCAACACCGTCCTCGTCGTCGAGCACGACGAAGACACGATGCGCGCCGCCGACATGGTGATAGACCTCGGCCCGGGCGCAGGCGTCCACGGCGGAAATCTCATCGCCATCGGCACCGTCGAAGAAATCAAAAAGCACAAAGACTCGCTCACCGCGCGTTACCTGCGCACCGCCATCAAACACCCGTTGCGCGGCGCGTGGCGGAGCGTCGGTGCCGTCGCCAAAGGGCGCGGCGGCAAGAGCGCCGATGCTTTTCTCGAGATAATTTCGCCCAAGTTGCGCAACCTCAAAGGTGCCGACGTGCGCATCCCACTGGGGCGGCTCACCGTTGTTTGCGGCGTCTCCGGCGCGGGCAAGTCCACGCTCGTGCGCGACCTCCTCGCTCCGGCGGTGGCCCACGCCGTGCGCCAAAACGCCAAACGCATCACCGGACGCCAACTCCTCGCCGCCGGAGTTTTCCCGAAAACGACGGCACCGATGCCGTTGGAGGAATTGCGCGGCGCGCACCAACTCAAGCAAGTTATCCTCGTTGACCAAGACCCCATCGGTAAGACGCCGCGCTCGACACCGGCGACCTACCTGGGCGCATTTGAGCGCATCCGGCGGCACTTCGCGAATCTGCCGGAGTCAAAAATGCGCGGCCACGACGCGAGTTATTTTTCCTTCAACACCAGCGGCGGGCGTTGCGAAACCTGCTCCGGTGCCGGTCGCGTGAAACTGGAGATGAACTTTTTGCCCGACACCTACGTCCTCTGCGAAGATTGCGGCGGCAGTCGTTTTGGCGCGTCGGCGGCGGAAGTGCGCTGGAACGGCAAAAACATCGGCGACGTGCTGGCGATGAGCTTTGAGGAAGCGGCGGTATTTTTCTCCTTCGACAAGCATCTGAAAGCCATGCTCGAACTGATGGTAAAAACCGGCCTCGGCTACCTCACCCTCGGCCAAAGCAGCCCCACTTTGAGCGGCGGCGAAGCGCAACGCTTGAAGCTCGTAAGCGAGTTGGCAAAAGGTCTGCCGACCATCGGCAACCTCGGGCGCGACGGCAAACCGCAGCGCAATCTTTACATTCTGGAAGAACCGACCATCGGCCTGCATCAAGCGGACTGCGAACGCCTGTTGGAGTTGCTGCACGCCCTCGTCGAGCAAGGCCACACGGTCATTGTGATTGAGCACCATTTGGATGTCCTTGCAGAAGCGGATTGGGTTTTAGAATTGGGGCCGACTGGCGGCGACGCCGGCGGCGAACTGCTTTACCAAGGCCCTGTCACCGGCCTTGCCGCCGCCAGCACACCGACGGCACCGTTCCTAAAAAAGTGCTTACAACCTATGCACGTTCTTTGAAAAACACTTCGTGCCGTGTATCGCGATAACAACATTGAGGTTATTAAGGACTTTA
>JAITXH010000198.1 GCA_031284845.1 Puniceicoccales bacterium
GGACTCGTTCTTTTTGGCTCGAAGGATGAGCTTGCGCCTGAGCATCAGGCAAATATCGTTCTACCGCCAAACGTTGTTTTCAAGGGAAATAAAGCAGGTAAAAGCGGCTCGGTGATTTACAACAACGGAGGCACAATTATTTTCTCAAACGGAAAGCAAATTGAGCATGTAGAAATTTTAAAAAACAGCGTCATTCATTTATGCTACGAAAAGCTCTCGGAGTATAATCAAGGTAAAGAGCTTAGATTTTTACTGCGTATTGTTTTTGAAGACGGACAAGTAGCCTACTTCACAAACGGCGAAGCAATCGTAGCCCAAAAGGCGGGGACAGTATTGATGCGCCCGGGAAAAGGATATTTTTCCGCTAAAATCGAGTGTGCTGGAAAAGTGAAAGAGGCGGTAGTAGATTACGGAATTCGCTCGAAGCATTTTTCTGCCGGAGTGCTGAATAAAAAAAATGATGGGAAGCCGCTTTTTTATGCATTAAAGTTTAATGATGCCGACTAGAAATTTTTCTCTTAAAAGCCGTTTCCAAGCAAGGTCATGAAGATGAACCATTTTTACTCGAAAATACGCGGCAGAATGACTCTTCTAAGGACGTGTTTACAATCCTCGTGAAACACTAGTTTTTCTATGGTGCCAACGGCACCGGGCTCTTCAGCTCAGGGCCAATGTCATTGCGATAAGTGGAAGCGGCGTCTCGCCGCTTTCTTCTGGGCCTTCTGAACTGCGGCGCTCCATTTCTGTAAAGTGAAATTTTGATGAAAAATGGTGTTATTTACAGCAAAAGAAAGGGTAATCTTCGCCCAGACACTCATGCTTTTTCACCTCTCGCTGAATCCCGGTTGATAACCCGTGAATGGAACGGCAGCGGGCACCTCGGGCGCTTTGATCTCTGTGGAGAAATACCGCTTGCGCCACTCTAGAAGCACGGAATTGGCGATGGGGCCAGCATTGGTGCCACCGCCGAAATTGGTGTCGCCGGGCTTGCCTTCAATTAACACTCCGATGGCGATTTGCGGATTTTCAACAGGAGCAAAAGCCAAGACCCATGCGAGATTGGCAGTGTTGTTGCTGACCTGCGCAGTCCCCGTTTTTGATGCCACAGAAAGACCGCCCAGCCGCTGGATGCCGGAATAATTGCCATAGCCTGCGACAGAACGCCCGGTGCCGTTTGGCGGTGAAGCACAGGCGACAAGCCCGTCTATAATCGCCTGATACTGGTCGGGCGGAAGCCCTATAGGCTCGCCATGGTGATCGCGCCCGGATGAGCGGGCGGGGTCGTGGATGATGGAAATGGCGGTGCGCGTCTCGTTGCGTGCGATGGAGGCAAACATGCTCGTGAGGTGCATGAGCGTGGTTTGCATGGAGCCTTGCCCGATGGAGAAGTTGGCAGTGTCGCCAAGCGCCCAGCCTTCTCCCGTGCGCTTGCGTTTATATTCCGGCGTGGGGATGATCAGGCGCGAAGCAGGGGCTTGGGAAATTTCCAATGTGGTCGGTTGGTCAAGGCCGAAGCGCCGGGCCTCGGCAGCAAGTTTCTCAATGCCGGTATCCAAAGCGACCTGATAACAATAGACGTTGCTGCTCACTTGCAGCATCCGCACGAGGTTGACTCTCCCAAATGCGTTTCTGTCGTGTTCGATATACTTGCGGCGACCAATTTCGAAATACGCGCCGCAATCTTTGATGGTGTCAGGATTGATGACTCCGGCGCGCAATGCCGCAATGGCGGTGATGGGCTTGAAGCTGGACCCCGGTGGCAATGCGATCCGTGTGGCGCGATTGAAAAGAGAGCCGGATTTCAAAAATTCCTTGTAGTAAGCGGTTTGCTGGATGCGCGTGGGATCAAAGCTGGGGGCATTGGCGCAAACGAGAATCTCGCCCGTTTTCACATCAAGTGCGATGACGGAGGCAAAGTAGCCCGGGAAGCGTTGTGCGAGCGCCTGTTCGGCGGTGCGTTGCAAGTTCACGTCCAGAGAAAGATAAAGGTTTTTGCCCTGGCGGGGAGGAGCACCTGTGAGTTGTTCCAGCGCATAACCGTTGGGGCGCACCGTCCAGAGCTGGTGCCCGGGGATGCCTTGCAGAATGTCTTTGTCAAAGCTGGCTTCGACTCCTGCAACGGCTTCCTGCCCGGCAAATCCTTTCAACATGTGCTGCTTTCGCGCTTCTTCAGAAAGCGCGAAAAACTCGAGGACTTCAGGGGCGGCGGCGGATAACTCCGGCATGGCGGCAAGATCGCCGCGGTCGCTGCGCACGTAGCCGAGGACGTGTGCGGCGGTGGTGCCATAAGGATAGGTGCGGATGCTCTCGCTGGCGATGCGCAGGGGGTAGTCCACGGGGACTTGCTCCATGAAGCGGGCAAGCTCGGCTTCGGTGAGGTCGCGCACGATGGTAATGGGGATGGCACGGGTGCGGGAGAGCTTGGTGAGGTGCTGTATCACGGCTTTGGCATCCAATGTCTCCTGGCGCCCGATGACGCGGTTGACTTTGTCCAGATACTGCTGGAGGACGTTGACGGGGGCGATTTCCCTCAACTCATCGTCTCGGGCACGGGAAAGTTTTCCGTTTTCGCCGGGCACGGCGGCACGGCGGGCGGCACGCTCTTCGCGGCGCAGGCGGGTCAACTCTTCATTCATCTCGTTTTGCAGTGCCGCGACATCGGCGACGACATTGTGCGCGGGCCGGTTGCCGACGAGGAGGTGCCCGGCACGATCATAGATGTTGCCTCTGGGGGCGGGGATGATGACGAGGCGGCGGCTTTGCGTATTAGCGCTTTGTTTGTAGCCTTCTTCGTCGAGCAACTGGAGCGTGGCCAGGCGCAATACGAGAATGAGGAAAAGGATAAAGACAAAGCCGCCGGCTAGATAGAGGCGCCACGGGACGGTGTCATTGCTGTTGGTGTCGTCCATCATGACTCAAGCGCTTCCTTGCGCGGGTCGGTGTATAAATCTTTTCCGAAAAGGGCAAAAAGTGAAATTTGGAAAGACTCGAACCAGAATCCGAACAGAATAATAAATGCGGAAGAGACAAGCATGCCGGCGAACACGCCTTGCAGGATATCCAGCACGGGCATCGGCGCTGCCACGTAGAACGTATAAGTCCAGGCGAATGCGCCCCATGCGAGAATGTTGACGGCGGAGATAATCGCGAGCCATTCGAGGGAGGAAAGCGTGCGGAGCTTTTCCTGAAAGCCGTATAATGCGAGAAGGACAGGCAGGAGGACGGTGGCGGAAAAGCCAAACGGCCCGGTGCGCAGAGCGTCGGCGCAAAATGTGCCGAAGAGCACGACGGGGATCGCGAGGCGCAATGGGAAGAAGCGCGCCGGCACGAGCAGCAGGGCGGCGTCGGTGTAGAGCAGGATACCGAACCGTGAGGACAGGGGTTGCGCAAGGCTGTTGAGCAACACCCAGAGCAGGGCAGCTGGAAATGCGGGCAACCATTTTAACGCGGCCATCATGCGGGCTTATTCCAGCAGCGTGGGGCCGGGTTTGAGCGGGATGAGAATGGCGACCTCCTCCAGCGAGGTAAGTTGGGTGTGCAGGCGCACGCGCCCTTCAAAGAACATCCCGTCGGATGTGGCTGAAAGCTCTCCCACGACAATCCCGATAAGCAGACCGCCCGGGAAAACACCGCCTGCGCCGGACGTAAAAACGCTCACCTGCGCCCCTTCGCCAGGGGTATAGGTGTAGTCTGAAGGCAGATGTGTCACCACGCCTTGAGGCAACACAAAGGGAACGTTGGGCGCACCTTGATAAATGGCGGTGCGCTCGTCGCCATCCACACTTGCCGCGATGCGGAAGTCGGGATCGGAGACCAGTTGGACCTCGCATGTCGTGGCGTGGACTTTGGCGACGCGCCCCACGACACCCGTGCCCACGACCACAGGGCTGCCAATGCGGACGCCGTCTTCCCTGCCGCGCCGCAGGATGAGCCGTTGCCACCATGTGTTGATGTCGCGCCGCGCCACACGGGCGATAATGGACTTGTATTCCGGGCGGCTCGGCACGGCGAGGAGGCGCTCCACGCGCCGGTTGTTTTCGCGCAGGAGCCGTTGAAGCTGGTTGTTCTGGGACGTGAGATTGGCATTCACGCGCAGGAGGTCCCGGTTGAAGGTGATCATGTCATGCTTGGGCGTGCCGGCATAGACAGCCCAATAGGTCTGGATGTCCTGCAATTGCGACTGCGTGAGCACGAGCGGGGCCTGAAATTCGTAGAAGGCGTCTTTGAAAAGAGCGCGCACAAACCCCGGCGCGAGCCACCACACGACCAAGCCGAACGCGAGGTAAACAAAGGGTCTGGGATTGATGTAGGTCGGCCGTGCCACGCAGGGAAATCCGTTTTTAGTGCGAATGCCAGCGTTCGTCTTCGATATAAATCCCCGTGCCGTTCACAACGGCACACAAGGGATCGTCGCCCACGAAGACGGGGATGCCCGTGGCGTCACTGATGAGCTTGTCTATGCCACGCAGGAGCGAGCTTCCCCCGGCCAGCGCGATACCCCGGTCAACAAGGTCGGCGGCGAGTTCAGGCGGGCAACGCTCAAGCGAAGTTTTCACGGCATCTATGATGGCGTTTAAATTCTCCACAAGCGCCTCGCGCACTTCCTGCGAGGAAATGTAAAGCGGACGCGGCAGGCCGGACATAGCGTCGCGCCCTTTGACTTCGAGCGTCAACTCCTGCACGAGCGGCACGGCAGAACCGATTTGGATTTTGATCTCCTCCGCCGTGCGTTCACCGATGATGAGGTTGTAGGCGCGTTTCACGTAGTTGGTGATGCTGGCGTCAAACTCGTCGCCGCCGACACGGATGCTGCGCGCATAGACAATGCCGCCGATGGACAGGATGGCCACCTCGGTGGTGCCCCCGCCGATGTCCACAATCATACTCGCCGCAGGCTCGCCCACGGGCAGGCCGACGCCGAGCGCAGAGGCGATAGGCTCGGGGATGGTCTCAGCTTCGTTGGCTCCGGCGCGGTAGGCCGAGTCGAGCACGGCACGCTTCTCCACGCCCGTGATACCGTAAGGCACAGCGATCTTGACAGTGAGGTGGGTGAAAAACGATTTGCGCGCAGCTTTGTTGATGAAGTAGCGCAACATGTGCTCGCTGATTTCGAAGTCGGCGATGACGCCATCCTTCATCGGGCGTATGGCGGTGATGCTGCCCGGAGTGCGCCCGAGCATGGCCTTGGCCTCATTGCCGACGGCGATAGGCTTGCGCGTATCGTTGTGGATGGCCACCACGCTCGGCTCCCGCATGACGATGCCCCTGTCCTTCACGTAAACGAGGGTGTTGGCCGTGCCGAGGTCTATGCCGATGGCATTGGAAAAAAATGTGGGCAAACGTTTCATTGTATTAAGAGAGAAAAAAGTGTCGTGAAGATGAGGCGGAGTCAGAGAAGTAGTATCAATGCAGAAGCCATGGTGTTTATTGGAAGATTGGAAATGAAGAAGCTCAGACAAGGAAGAGGAGCGTCAAAATAAAGGCAAACGCAATACGATACCAGGCGAAGATAGCGAGGCCGCGGCGGTTTATCCAGCCGACCATCCATTTCACGGCAAAGAAAGCGGTGATGGTGGCGAGCACAAGACCAAGCGCAAGCGGGCCGATATCGAAGGCGGCAATCACGTTCTTCCCGGAGCTGATGGTCTTATAGACGCTGGCGACAGTGAGCGTGATAAGCCCGAGCAAAAAGCTGAACTCGGTGGCACGCATCGGAGAAAGCCCGACCAGATAGCCGCCGCAGATGGTAGCCATGGAGCGGCTGGTGCCGGGCCAGAGCGCAAGGCACTGGGCAAAGCCGATGGCAAGTGCCTTGCCTGTGCTCAATTCGTGCAAATCAGGCCCTGCGGGAAGGACATTTGCTTTGGATGGCGCAGCTTTCTTGTCCCCGGAATCGGCGGCAACGGCAGCCTCTTGCCGGGCGGCGTCCGCAGCAGTCGCTTGCCTCGATATGACGGCAGCACGCACCTTTCCCCGGTGCCAGTTGTCCACCCATAGCATGACGAGAGCGCCGACAAAAAGTGCGAAGACGACCGGTGCCACGCCGAAAAGCACGTCTTCAATAAGGCTGTGAAAGACAAAGCCGAGCACGGCGGCGGGCAGAAATGCGACAATCAGATTCCGCGCGAGACGGAAGCTGTCCGCCCTTCTGGACAGCAAGCCAAGCAACAGCCAGCTCACCCGCTTCCAGTAGGCAAATAACACGGCGAGAATGGCACCAAACTGGATGACGATGATATAGGCATCTGCGGCATTTTTTAGCGTGAACGGCACCTCGGCATCCGGCTTCACGGGAAGCCCCTTCAAACGCTTCCACACCCGCACGGGCAACGGATCTTTGTCTTTGGTGTAAAGCCATTGCTCTTCTTTGCCCAGCGCCGGCTTGACATCGTCCAGCCCGAGCACGGCATTGGCAATAATGAGGTGCCCCGTGGACGAAACCGGGAGGTATTCGGTGACGCCCTCGACTACCCCGAGTATGGCCGCAGCCGGGTAGCCAAGATAATCGGCGGCACGCACGGTCTGCGGAGTGCCGAATGGGCTTTGCTCTGCGCCGGGAAGCTGTGGCGAGCCCGGCACGCCGAAAGACAGCGGAGGCAAGGAGCCATCCGGTGGCGGCGGGGGCGACGGGGAGACTTCCGGAGACGACGAAGGCGCCGGCGGCACCGAGGGAGCGTCGTCGGCACGCAATACCGGAACGAGAAGAAGCGTGAAAAGGACCAGAAAAAATGTTCGCACAGGGAAGAAGAAATGAAAGCGCGAAGGGTGAAGGAACGGTGCTGTGTTTCAATCTAATACCATTCATCCAAAAAAAATTCGCTTGGCTTTCAGGCGGAAAGGCAGCAGCCGCAAGCGCTTCGCGGGAAGCGGAAAATGTCTATCAGCGGCGGCAAAGGCACCGGACGCACCCAGAAGATGGAGGGCAACCAGATTTCCGCTATTTCTCGGACTGAGCCGTT
>JAITXH010000119.1 GCA_031284845.1 Puniceicoccales bacterium
CTATTTCATCGAATACGGCGGCGCGTTTGAGAATCTCGCCGCTGCCCGTGCGCGGCTCGCCGTGGTGGTGCCGACGGCACTGGTGTTGATATTCGTGCTCGTGTTCGCCGCGGTGGGCAGCTTGCGGCAGGCGTTGGTCATCTACACGGGGATTCCGCTGGCGGTGACCGGTGGCGTCATTGCTTTGTGGCTACGCGACATGCCGTTTTCGATTTCGGCGGGCGTCGGATTTATTGCGTTATCGGGCGTCGCGGTGCTCAACGGCGTGATGATGGTGACGTTTATCAACCAACTTCGTGCCGAGGGCAAAGGCGTGCGCGACGCGGTGATTGACGGCGCGCTGACGCGCCTGAGACCGGTGTTGATGACGGCACTGGTGGCGTCATTGGGTTTTGTGCCGATGGCCTTGGCGACGGGCGCGGGCGCGGAGGTGCAACGCCCCTTGGCGACGGTGGTCATTGGTGGCATCATTTCTGCGGCATTTTTGACGCTCCTGCTTTTGCCCGCGCTCTATACGTGGGTGGAGCGGGAGAAGAGTCGAGCCGAGTAAGCGACGGGACATTTTACCTCATGCGCGAATGATACGTGAGCTGACTGCACTTTGAGTTAAACCCGGCCAAACGCCTTGCTAACTCCGCGCCAATCGGCATCGTCTCTCAGCATGGAACCCGCCACGGACAAACAAGATTCCCAAATTGAAACTGCGCTGGAGTATGCGCGGAAAAATCAGGAATTGGAGGGATTGTTCGTGTCTCCTGAAATTGTCCACCTTGGCAGGCAATTGTTGTCCCGGCAAATTACCCGTGAACAGTATGTAGAAAGGGCGCGCCGTGCATTATGACAAAATCCACGAAGACCCCTACGTGGATGCCAATGGAACGCTGAAAAATCTGGCTGGCATTACAGACACTGCGTTGCTTCAAAAAGAAGAGGCTTTGCAAGTTTTTGCCCGGCAATCGGAGCTTTGGGAAAAGCCCATCCCCGGCCACTACGACGCCCAACATGTCCGTGCCGTCCACCGGCATTTGTTCCAAGACGTTTTTGCGTGGGCCGGGGAGTTTCGCACCGTCGGACTTTCCAAAGGCGACAGCATGTTTTGTGTCCCGGCTTTCATCGAATCGCAACTGAACCGGATTGGTGCGGACTTGGTGCGGGAAGATTTCCTGCGCGGGCTTGTTCCTATCCAATTCAGCGAACGTGCCGCCTATTTCCTCGATGAATGGAATGCTATCCATCCTTTCCGCGAGGGCAACGGACGCACACAACGTGCATTGTTGACGCAACTCGCCCGCGCCTGCGGCTTCGATTTACGTTGGGCGAAAGTCACCCGCGCCGAAATAACGGAAGCCTCCATCGCCTCCGCCCATCGAGCGGACAACTCGCATTTCGCCGCACTCCTCTTGCGCGAAATCGCGGGGTGATGGGCAAAGTGTCCTATTGCTCATGCGGATACTCACTCTCACAGATGTCGGTTCAAATCTCGACTATTGGATTTGCCGTGCTGCACTCGGAGACGATGTCCGCGTGTCCTTGGATGACAAGGTCATCGCCTTTACGCTTGTTTCCGAAAACGTTGCCCAGTCAGCCTCGATGAAATTGATTGGACAACGCCCAGTCAAAGAGCGCGCTTCTTCCTATAAGCGTCGTGCCATGCCGGCATGGTTTGCCGAATTCTCGAGCCAACCGTTGAGGGGGAAAAGCTTAGATGTCCTCATTGACGAAATTCGCGAAGACCGGGAAATTTAGGAAGTATGATTTACTGCGATACCCCGTATAAGGAGAAGGCTTCAAAAAGATTTACACCCACGACAGGCAGATGATAAGCGCCGCGCCACATTTCGGGCTTGAAGCCGTAGATGTGATTTGAGGCGCTTGAACTCATTGCAGCTCTGTAGATTGTTCAAAAAAAACGCCGCAGTTGGTTGCAACTGCGGCGGTTCAGATTCCAATGACTTGATTTTTAGTTCCCTGCCGCGAGTGCGATTTTCAAGGCCTTGCTCTTGGCTTTGCCGACTATCTTCTTCGCAGCAATGCCATTCGTCACTTGCACCGCAAATGTGGTCGCTTTTGTTTCCTGTTGCACAGTGTAGGTCGGAACTGTGGTGGTGGCCACAGGCTTGCTGTTTACATACCATGTGAACAACAACTCATCCGCACTCACATCCGCATTTAAGGAGGCAGTGAGCACTAGCGACTCGCTTGCCGCTGCCGAAGGTTTATCCGCCGCAATCGTCAATACCTTCGCGTTCGGCGGAATGATGATCTTCACCCGAGCAATGATGCCGTCCACAAATTTCCTCCGGTCAGAGGGGTCCAACAACAGCCGCACCTTGTAAAGGCCACTGACCTTCGCCGTGTAAGTCGCTTTGGTAGCGTCTTTGTCGGTAAGCTCTGTCTCGGTGCCGTCGGCATTCACGCGCACCCATTGGTAACCCACAGGCTTTGCACTGCCCGCCGCGAGCTTCGCCGTGAGCTTTACGCCTTTCGCTTGCAAGGCCACCAACTCGTTCGCATTCGCAGCATCTGCGCTGACCGCATTCGCCGGCGGAATCACCGCGCTGACTACCGAGGCGGCACTCTTTACCTTGCCCGCGTTATTAGCGATTTCCACCGTGTATTTGCCGATGTGGGCAGACGTGGACGCACTCACCGTGTAGGTGGCGGTGTTCGCGTTGGGAATGGCGGTGCCGTTCAAAAACCACTGGTAGCTGAGACCGGGGGTTGGGTTCTCTACGATGCCCACGCTGAGCGAAAATGCTTCGCCAAGTGCCGTGGTAACTTTCGCCAGCGGTTTCACCGAAATCTTCGGTTTTGCGATAGCGTTGACGGTCAACGTCACGGGAGTGCTTTGCACTGTGCCTCCGGCGTTCTTGATTTCAACATAGTAGTCGCCGGAATTTTTGACGGTGGCATTGGGGATGATGTAGGTGGCACCGATGGCGTTGGAGATTTTTTTACCTTTGAAAAACCATTGGTAACTCAGCCCATTGCCTTCGGCTGCGACCTCGAGTGTGACGGACTCACCGACCCAAATGGCTTCCGCCGGGGCTTGCGGTGGAGTCACAATCTCCGGCGCAAGCGGCGTGTTACCGTTACTATTACCGCTACCGTTGTTGCCACCGGGGTTGTAGTTGATCGGAACAAAGATGTGGGCGCTCATTTCCACAAAGAACCATGTGTTTGCACCGAACTGCGTCTGAACGTCAGCAAACTTCCCATCAGAAAGTTGGAATGTTATTTCTTCTCCAACTATATTCGCATCACCATCCTCGGAGGAGCCGTGCCAAACGAGAAACTTCCCATCAAATGCTTCTTGCACATCATAAGAGTCCGACTCACCTGCATCATCGGGATATTCAGGATACCATGCGTCTTGTTCTTCATTATATATTTCTGGCTCGGATTCCGTTATCCACAGGTGAGCGCCTTCTGTTTTAGTGATGGAGAATCCCCTTCGCCCAAAATCACCACCGTCTTCATCGTAGTAACTGTTGGCAAATCCGAATCCAATTCCAGTCCGAATATAATCACCAACCCACTTGGCATCATTTCTGGAGGGAAGTGCAGTTTTGGTCAAAACGCCAACAAGGCACTCGGCTGATTTTACAGTTATATTGCTGATTCCAAAATAAGAACCTGCGTTGGATGTTCCTGCAGGAGCGGGGACTACGACAGCCTTTTGAACGGAAAAGAGGAAGGTGTTGTCGTCCGCACGAAATAATTGTGCCGTTGTGTTGGTGCCTGTTCCATCGGAATTCGGCGTCGTGGAGACTCCTTCCCAATGCGGAATAGCTCCTTTTTGCGATAAAGGAAATGTTATCGTTTTCCCGGAAATGGACACCGAGAAAGTGCCGCTTCCCTGATTGGTAAAAGTGGCGTTGGCTTCCGTGCGCGTGATGCTGTTGGTAGCTTTGACCTCAGGAACCGTAGCATCCGTTTCTGTGGCGTAGCCCGTGAAATACCATGTGCCTGCAATGTTTTGAGCACTTAGATTCATCGCGCTTCCCGCGACGGCGAAAAGCAAAACTAAAAGTGCCCGCAAGGTGTTTGCAAAAACGAAATTGAATCCCGTTTTTCCCGCTTTGCCGACGGCGTTAAGGTTGCCGTTGGCAGAGGTGCTTTGGCAGAGTTGTTTGTTTGTTTCGAACATAGGTATATGTGGATGCTGGTCTGATGCAGGCTATCCCTCGTTACCAGAAAAAAGTGAAAATTTTAGACGGAGACAGCTTGAGGATGTTGCCGGGACGGGGAAAAGGGGAACATGATTGCACGCATCTTTATGGGAAAATTGTGTGGCGATGTGCTTTAGGACAAGGAGGAATTTTTGAGGTGAGGTAATGCCCCTTGCTCAGGTTCTGGTGGCCTCTTTGCTGAGGTTTCTGTGAAGTCCGGAATAGATTCCCGACCCAGAGAACGCACAAGCATCTGGACAGGGCTTATCTGAGCTGGAAGACAGGGAGACGATACGGGAACTGTTCTTCTATGGGATTGTCTCCCCCTTTCTCTTTCTGTTTTTTCCCCATGTTTTATGAAAACCAAAGCACTTTTATTTCTTGCCCTGCTTGTTGTTGATACCGTCGCTGTTGCAGCACCAGCGCCTATTTCTGAGCGCGACGCCGAATATGCCGAAACCAAACGTGTCCTCGCCGAAATGACGCATTGGGATATGTCGCGCCTCGTCAACGAAGTCGTCACGCCCGAAACGCTCCCGCAAACCGGTGAATGGCCTTCCGCCCTCGTTTTGCGGCGCGCCCGCGCCCTCGCTGCCGACCTTGCCAAATCCGGCGTGGACATCGCCGCTGTCAAACAACGCCTCGACGAATTCGCCGCGCTCCAGCCGCCCGCGTCCGATGCGGAAGACCGCGCCCGCTTTGACGAACTCGTCGCCTTGCGCCGTTCCCTCGCTTTCAAAAATCCGCTGCTCAACTTCGATAAAATCCTGTTCCTGAAGCACGATCGTATCGTGCGCGGCGAGCACCACATGTGCGACCAGTATTATGGCTTTAACCAAGCTAAAGGCGGCGGCGTTTTCATCCTCGAAAATCCATTCGGTGCCACGCCAAAAGTCACACCTTTCCTCAAAGAACCAGTAAAGAGCGGACGCCTCGCCGGGAAGTCACTCGGTGCTGAAGGTGCCTTTGTCGGCCTTGCACTCGACTACGATACATCCCGTGTCGCCTTTGCCTACACCGAGGCGGAATGGGCCATGCCCAAGGCTACCGATGACTGGACGAACCAGCCCGCCGAGAGCTACGCGCTCTCCCGCAAGCAACAGACCCACGCCTTCCATTATTACTGGAAGCCCGAAAGCGCATTTCACCTCTTCACCGCCAACGCCGACGGCACAGGTGTCCGCCAGATTACCGACGGCAAATGGAACGATACCCATCCGACCTTTCTCCCCAACGGGCGCATCGTCTTCACCTCCGATCGACGTGCCACACAAGTGCGTTGCGGCGGGCGCGGCTGCACCAATTTCACGCTTCACGCCACGATGTCCGACGGCTCCGATGTGCAGCCTATCAGCTTCCACGAGACCGCCGAATGGCTCCCCGCCGTCTCCAATGACGGGCGTCTCATCTATACCCGCTGGGACTACGTTGACCGCGACGCCGATGTGGCGCACCACCCGTGGATCAGTCAGCCCGACGGACGTAACCCGCTCGCCTTCCAAGGCAACTATCCGACCGCCCGCGAGGCCCGGCCACTTGCCGAGATGTCCATCCGCCCCATCCCCGGTTCATCCCGTTACATGGCAGTCGCCACGGCCCACCACGGGCAGGCTTACGGCTCCATTATCCTCATTGACCCGCAAATTCCCGACGACGGCGCCATGGGGCAACTCAAGCGCGTCACCCCGGAATATGCCTTTCCCGAATCAGAAATCGTCCCCGGTGTCATGCACCGCATGGCTCGCGTCCAACGCATGAAACAACGCACCAGCGAGCTGGAAAGCTTCGGCACCCCGTGGCCGCTCTCTGAAAAATACTTCCTCGTTGTGCACAGTCGCAACGCCCCCCCGCAACGCGCCGCCGGCACGCAAACCTCGTCGGCCAAACCTGTCGTCCCCACCGAGCCTTACGGCATCTACCTCTGCGATGTTTTCGGAAACCGCGAACTTCTCTACCGCGACAACGCTCTCGGTTGCCTCGACCCGATTCCCTTCGCCCCCCGCGTCCGCCCGCCAGTGCTTCCCAACCAGTCCAAGCAAATGGCTGCTGACCGCGACCCCGGCGAAGCCCGCCCCACGAGCGGCCAAATCGCCATCATGGACATACGGGAAAGTGAACGTCCCTGGCCTGCGAATACCAACATCCGCTCCATCCGCGTAGTCGCGGTGCACCCCAAGCCCAATTACAAGGAAGACGACCCGCGCATCGGTGTCGCCGCCGAATCGCTCGTCCGCAGCGTCCTCGGCACTGCTCCCGTGGAAAGCGATGGCAGCGCTTACTTCACTGTTCCCGCTGGGGAGGAAATCTATTTTCAGGCGCTCGACGAAAATGGTGTTGCCGTGCAGACGATGCGTTCCGGCACCTACGTCCATCCGGGTGAAAAGATGACCTGCATCGGTTGCCATGAACAACGCCAGAGCACGCCCACGGCCCGCCGCGCTGCTGGTGCGCCGCTGGCGCTTCGTCGCGCTCCCTCGCCGTTGTTGCCGGAGGTCGCCACCGGAGCCGCGCCAATCGAATTTGCCAAGCTCGTGCAGCCCGTCCTCGACAAGCACTGCGTGAGTTGCCACGACCAAAAAGCGGCGGATTTTGCTGCGAAGAAGCCCGGTGCAAAAAATCCTCCCCGTCTGCGCGGCGATGTGTTTGGCCGCCACGGCTGGTCGGAATCTTACCATGCGCTCACGGCTGGCCACGCCAAGCCCGAGAGCCTTGCATGGGGCATGTGCGGTGGAAACGACATTATGATTAGGCACAAAGAACTGCAGTATTCCGTCCCCGGTCAAATCGGTGCCCGCGCTTCGCGTTTGTATTCGATGTTAAAGGCAGGGCACGGCACGAAGAAAATGACACCGGAGGAATTGCGCCGCTTCACGCTCTGGCTGGATTGCAACAGCGTCTATTACGGAAGCTATAAAACGCGTTAACGTTTTTGGACATCCACGAAGGTCACAGATTTTTTTGGCACAAGAGGCGTAAAGAAACCACGGCTCCTTTTACCACGGATTACGGGGATATTTTTTGGATAAAAGGATGCGTTCTATTGCATCACTCCTCCGGGGAATATCTGTCTCCGCACATCTTTTTATAAAAAAATATCCGTGTAATCACAGCAAGGAAAGTGCTGTGCTTTTTGACTTCATTCCCGGGTTTTAAAAGCGATGTTCGCTAAATGGGAGAACGCTCAGCGTTTCGGAAACACCACAAAGTAAGACTCCGTGGGCGCAAGCGGCAACATGACCGTGGTGGTGCCGTCGGCGGCAACACGATAGACTGGCGCGACGATGCGCTTGCCGTGCTCAGGGTGCCAAATCTCCGGTTGCCCCGTTGCCCGAAAAGTCGCCTGCGCTAACACCGATGTCTTCGCGCCGTTGGCCACAAAATAAATGTCCGTGCCGTCGGCGCGGCGGTGAATTTGCTGGAGCGGATGCGTTGCGACAAAATCAGGGCGCAGGCCCTTCGCCGCCAACACCGCCGGAGGCGTCGTGCCCCAGACAAAACGGCCTTTGCCGACGCTCCGCTCGCCTTTGGGAGCAGGCGCATCGCCCCAGAGCGCGGCTATGCTGGTCTTGAACGCGGCAAGCGATTCGGCGTCCCGCGCCGCCGCCAGCCCCGGGGCGCGTTTCGGCGGCTTCCCGCCGACGACGGTCGCGCCGTCGCGCACGAGCGCAAAAACCTTTGCTAACAGCGCGGCACTCATCCGATCCGATTTCGGCAACACGAGCACTTCGTAACTCGCGCCGCCGGGGAGCACGATTTTGCCGTTCGCGTCCACCGACATTTTCAAAACGGCGTCGGTGCCGCATTGGTCCCACGCGTATCC
>JAITXH010000182.1 GCA_031284845.1 Puniceicoccales bacterium
GATCAGGCGTTATGCGAAGGGATGAATCTTCTCGTCTGGCACGCCTTTACCTGCTCGCCGAAAGAAATGGGAATGCCCGGACAAGAATATTTTGCAGGCACCCATTTCAACCCGCAAAATTTCACCTTCACGAAATCTCAGGATTTTCTGAAATACATCAACCGTTCCCAATTTATATTACAGCAAGGAAACTTCGTCGCGGATGTCCTGGAATACTACGGCGACAATTCTCCTAACTTTACGCAAATGAAAGGAAGCAATACCGCGAAATCGCTTCCTGACTACAACTACGATACGGCCTCGGAGGAAGCGTTGCTCACTCGCATTTCCGTTAAAGACGGAATAATTCATCTTCCCGACGGCACAAATTACAAGGTGCTCGTTTTACCGGAGCGCGACAGTATTTCAGCAGCGATTTTACAGAAACTGAAGAAATGGGTCGTGGAAGACGGGTTGACCCTTATCGGGCCAAAACCTGTGCGCGTAACTGGATTGAGCGGTGGCGCGGAAGCCGATGCTGCCGTCCAGAAAATAGCGGGCCTTTTGTGGGGCGCGGAGAAGATTTCTGCGGGTGCAAAAATCCGCAACGTCGGAAAAGGGCGTGTCGCATCGGGAATCACCGCCAAGGAATTGTTAAATCGCGACAAACTTCCGCCGGATTTTGAACGCATTTCCGGCACGAATAAAACGCCGCGGATAGACACGATTCACCGCGTTATTTACAACAATCAAACGGCGGCGATAAACTTGAAGAACTTCGATGAATTTTCTCCCAAAGAAGTGCTTGTCACTCCGGCGGAAGAAATCAGCGGGATTGGGGCGCATATTTATTTTGTCGCCAATCTCGCGGCGAAACCGGATGCGGCAGAATGCGCCTTTCGCGTAACGGGTCTTCAGCCGGAATTTTGGGACGCGCTCACGGGCGAGCGGCGTCTGTGCAAGGCGTTCCGTCAGGAAGCCGGGCGGACGATTATCCCGCTTGATTTAGCGGCGTTTGGCTCTGTGTTTGTTGTTTTCCGCGGGAATATCCCGGAAACACAACGCGGCCCGGCGGCGGCCAACACGCCTGAGCTGCTTTCTGTATTTCCCCTTGCCGGCGCATGGGATGTCTCTTTTGCACCCAAATGGGGTGGGCCGGAGAAGGTCGTTTTCGAGGAATTGATTTCGTGGGACAAACATCCCGACCCGCGTGTTCGTTTTTACAGCGGCCCGGCGGTGTATCGGAAAACGGTGAATCTCCCGGCGGACTTCTTTGCTGGTGTGACGAATGGCGAGCGCTTGATTTTGCGACTTGGCGAGGTCGCGGAAATTGCCGAAGTCCGGCTCAACGGGCGTGCGCTGGGCACGGTTTGGGCACGGCCTTACGAGATAGACATCACGGGGGCATTACATTCGGGCGGGAACGTTTTGGAAATCGAGGTCGTGAATCATTGGGCAAACCGCGTCATCGGCGATGCGTCGCTGCCTCCGGCGCAACGCCTCACGCGGACGAACATCCGCAGGCTAACCGCGAAAGTGCCGCTGGTAAAAAGTGGACTCATAGGCCCCGTGGAGTTTTTGCGCCAACGGGAGTGATACCATTCACGATGAAATTTTTCACGTATGAAAGTATTAGTGTTCCACGGTGCTAGTGGTGGTAGCTCAGAGCCAACGGTCCGACGACATTGGTAGCCCTCAATGCTGGCCCCGCAGAAAGCGGCGGGACGCCGCTTCCACTCTGCTCGGCGCAATGCCCGTGCGCCTATGGATCGCCGTGGAGGAAAGGCAAATCCACCGATTCCGGCTCCAAGTGCGCACCGACGGGTTTGTCAAAGGTGAGCTTGATAGCATAGGCGTAGTCGCCGATTTGTTTTCCGGGGAAAGTGATACGCAAGCCCTCTTCCGTTTGCTGCCACTGGAGTCCTCCCTCTGCTCCGAGTAGGCTTGCGTGAAGGAGTTTGGCGTCGGCGACGGTTTTCTTGTTGAGCGATTTTATAAGAATCGTGTCTCCCCAGTTGAGAGCGATAGCGTAGAGGACGTTGCCTTTGGTGGTGAAGCGGATGTCTTCCTTGGTAAAGGCAGTTTCGCGTCCGTCGGAGAATGCGCCGGATTTACCGATCGTGGGGCCTTCGCCGAACTTTATCCAAGGGCGGGTGCCGTAGATGGCTTCGCCATTCACTTTGAGCCAGTCACCGATGGCGAGGAGGACTTTTTTCTGTCCGTCGGCGATGGTGCCGTCTGCCTTCGGGCCAATGGCGAGGAGGAGGTTGCCGTTCTTGGAGACGATATCCACGAGATTCCGCACGATGTGCCGGGGACGTTTAGTGCTATCGGCGCGAACATAACCCCAGGAACGCTTGCTGACTGAGGTGTCGGTTTGCCAAGGGTATTTCATCAGGGCATTCGTGGCACCGCGTTCGATGTCGGAGACCTGAACGTTGTTGGGGAAACCCTTCTTGGCGTTGACGACGACGCCTTTTTTCCAGTCGAGGGCATTGTTGTAATAGTAGGCGAGGAATTTGTTGAAGGCGGGGGTGATGTGGTCAACCGTCCAGTCGAACCAAATGAGTTGGGGCTGGTATTTGTCTATGAGTTCGTGGGTGTGCTTTAGGAAGTCTTCGCTGACGGCGGGGGTGTATTTGACGCCGTTGGGTTTATCGGGGTAAGCACCGGGCAGGCGAAAACCGTAAAGCGAGATGGATTTATCCTGAACATCGGAGGGAAAGGTCATGCCACCATTGAAGAAAAAGCTGTTTTCGAGGCGGTGGCTGGAAAGTCCGAAGATGAGACCGGCGTTTTCAGTGGCAGTCTTGAGAAGGCCGATGATGTCTTTCTTGGGCCCCATTTTGACGGAATTCCAGGGGTTGTGGTCGCTGTCATACATGGCGAAGCCATCGTGATGCTCGGCGATGGGAATGACGTATTTGACACCGGCCTCCTTGAAGAGGGCGACCCATTCGGTGGCGTCAAATTTTTCGGCTTTGAACAGGGGAATGAAATCTTTGTAACCGAATTTATCCTGCGTCCCGTATTTTTTGACGTGGTATCTGAAGTCTGGAGTGCCGCGTTGATACATGTTTCGCGCATACCATTCGTTGGTGGCAGCGGGAACGGAATAGACGCCCCAGCAGATAAAGATACCGAACTTGGCGTCTTTGAACCATTCGGGGATTTGGTAGTGCTCGCCGATGTTCTTCCAATCGGGCTGGAAGACGGCGGTGCCCTTGGGAGAGGCGGTGGCATTGAAGTCGCCGGCTTCTTGCGCAAGAGCATGGACGGGGATCCCGGCGAGTGCCAGCAATGCACTGGCTCGTAAGATGATGGATGCGATCACCGGACGGGTTTTTGCAGGAGGACTTTTGATTTTCATTTTCTGAGGTTTGTTAAAAGGGGAAGAATCTCACTTCCATTTCGCCAGCGGCGTCAAGTGGACGTTATACTTGGGATCCTCGAAATGCAGTGGAGAATCGGCTACAGGGATCAACTGCACTGCCAATGTGCCGGAGGTCTCGGCGAACAGGCCTTCAGCGACAAGTTGCGTGATGCCGGCGTTCATGGATTGGCCCTTGAGATCGGGGTCGGCGGATTTGATTTTGAAAACAAAGTTCTCCGGAGAAACGATGCGCAAGCACACCGCTTTACCGTCATGTTCCAGAGCCGCATAATGTCCGCTTCTTGCCAGCCCGACTCCAGCGTGGGTGAACAGCTTCCACTCCAACATCGTGCCGGGTGCCTTGGTCACGACTTCGTCTTGCACAAGCAGGATGCCGGTCTCTGGGTCGAGACGAAGACCGCGATTCCATGTGCTCAAGGCGGCAGGATAAACATCGGACAACGCAGCAATGGCGAACTGCGACTCAGCACCGGATTGCACGCGGATAGAGGCCAAGGCGTTGGCCTTTTGCAGAGCATTGCCCGGCGTGAGCGTATTGTGGGAACGGTTGTTGAGACGGAAAATTTTCCAGCGCGGCCCGTTCGTTCCCCAGTAACCGGGAAGATTGTAATTGTCGCCGCCAAGGTCGGAGGCCCAACGGATACCGTAGGCATCATAGACGAAGCTGCCGAGATCGAGGTGACCGTGGTTGACGCCGTTGCGCCCCGTTTTCAACCCGGCGAAGGCGTTGGCGGGACTCTGCGGGGCGCGAAGCACGGCGACTTCGGCGGGGCCGCGGAAGCGCGTTGGCAGGGGAGCAGAGGAAACTGAGGCGGGAGAGTTTCCGCTGGCAAACCAAATGCTGAACATCGGGAAAAAGCGATCGGTGGGACGGAGTTTTTTTTGCAGGGTGTTGAGGTATTTTTCGAGTTCGTCGCGGGAGTCGGCGAGAAGCTCGCTGGTCGCGAAGGGCGAATGTTGGGCAAGATAGGCAAAGGCCGGCGAAGGCGCAACGTGGGTACCGCTGTCGGCATAGTTGAAATACTGCCCGCTGGTGCCACGCATTTGGCGGAAGTAGGCGGCAGTCTTTTTAAAGCCCGGATATTCGTCGGAGAGCAGCCCGGCATCGGTGCCAAGCGCACTGCGGAGAAGTTCAATAAAAACGACGTTAAACGTAGTGCCGTATTCCCAGTAGCCGGGGCCTTCCTGATAGCCGCCGTCGGGGTTGTATTGGCGCATGGCGCGGGGAAGCGAAGCGAGGGCACGGGAGAAAATATCGGCGGACAAAGCAGGTTCATCTTCGGCGATGGCGAAGGCCGCGGCGACGAGTCCGGCATTGCAAACTTGATTCCAGTTGTGATCACAGCCGACCCAAAAGGATTTATTCTTATAGGCACGCAGGCCGGGCTGAAGGGCGAGCTTGTTTAATGAAGTGCTGAAAAATGTGCGCTCCTCCGTCGTGAGCGTTTCATAGAGCCAGTCGTAACCGACAGCGACGGCGAGCGACATTTCGGCGACATCGAGGAAGTGCGACGGATTCCAATCCTTGAAGGCGCAAACCGTGCGCATCTCGACGAGGGCACGCTCGCGGTATTTAGCGGCTCCGGTCGTGCGCCACGCGTAGGCGCAAAACAGGATGCGGCGCAGAGCAGCACGGCTTTGCCCAAGAAGACGGCGGCCATCGGGGATTTCGTAGCGGGCGGGCGGCTCGGCGAGGATGGCGTCGGCGAGGGCAAGGGTGATTTTTTGAAGGCGTTGCCAAGTCGGATTTTTGCCGTGGGCGTTGAGGGTTTCGGCTTGGGCTGACTTTGTCCAAAGCAGACGCGGGTGTGCGGGGTTGAGTTTCTTTAAGAGATCGGCGGGCTGGGCTTTTTCCGGTGCAGCGAGGGCGGTGCGGGCGAGAAGCAGGGCCACTGCCGCCGCGGGAGCAGAGCGGAAGACGAAGTCGTGTCGGGTAATCATGGTCAGAAGCAAAGACCGGACGGAGCGGAGATTTGTTCCTCTGGTTTTTGAGGCAGAACACCCTGCGCTCGCTACGCCGGGCCGGAACCGCCACCGCGTCCCGCTGTCTTCGCAAGTCATGAGTCTCACTATCTCGCGGCGGGCATTCCTCGCTACAGCGGCTTCCGTCATGGTGTTGCCGCGCCATGTCCTCGGCATCAACGGCACCGCCGGTGCTAATGGCAAAATCAACGTCGCGGGCATCGGCATTGGCGGCATGGGCGGCGCAAATATGCGCCACATCAAAGCACTCGGGCAGCCTGTCGTTGCGCTTTGCGACGTGGACTCCGCTTACTCCAAGCGCACCCGCGATCTTTTCCCCAAGGCCCCGTTTTTTCAGGATTTCCGGGAAATGCTCGCGCAGGTCAAAGACATTGACGCCGTCGTCATCGGCACGCCCGACCACACGCACGCGACCGCCGCCGCCGCCGCGATGAA
>JAITXH010000203.1 GCA_031284845.1 Puniceicoccales bacterium
GTGTTGGCGGAAGGGCGTCTTGTGAACCTCGGTTGCGCCACCGGACACCCGTCGTTTGTGATGTCGAACAGTTTTTCCAATCAGACGCTCGCGCAGCTCGACCTCTGGAAAAACCGCGATACCTACAAGCCCGGTGTCTATGTCTTGCCAAAGCATCTCGACGAAGAAGTGGCGCGCTTGCATTTGGAAAAAATCGGCGCGAAGTTGACCAAGTTGACGCCTGCGCAAGCAGACTACATCGGCGTCACCGTGGACGGCCCGTTCAAAGCCGACCACTACCGGTATTAATTATCGCTTAATAGCTATTGGTTAACAGGAAGTTAGGGCTGGCTTTCGCCCTTCCCTGCAACCGTTAACCAATAACTATTAGACATCTGGAGCGCGACAGCATCCCTCTATTTCTAATCTCCGATGCGCATAGGGAACTTGACGTTCAGGCGGCGCGTTTCACCTTTTCCGAACATGAAAATATTCTGTGTTCTTTTTTTCGCCCTGCTGTGTGTGTTCCCGCTTGCGACTTCTGCTGAGAATCAACCCGCTGATTCAGCCGTCAACGATCCGGCCCGGATTGCTGCGGCGAGAGAGCTGGTCGCCGCACTGGAATTGAAAAAAGACATGGGCGTCGTCATAAGCGCAGAGACACCCGAAGCTGTGAAGCAAATCTGGAACACATGGGAGGATGTCCACGCCCGCGCCTATGCCGAGACCTACACAACCGCAGAACTGCGCCAGATCACAGCCATGCTGAAGACCCCGGCTGGGCGGCTCTGGGTGGAGCGCAAAAAGCAGGTGCAGGAAAAGCAACGCATCGGGCTGGCCCGATTTTCAGGCACTCCGGGCGCACCTGCGGCGGCTGACAATCCCGGAGCAGCCCAGGCCGCATTGGTCATCTCGGTCAACACCTCCGTTTCTGCGGGAACGACCATTTACGATCTGAACGGACGGGTCTTCACCGTCGGCAAGGACGGAGTCGCCAAATTTTTGCAATCCAATGACACCCTAGTTTCCGTGTTGCGCAAATACACTACAGCCGATCCGAAGGTGAAACTGGTCATTCGAGTCGAAGAAAACGCAGGGCGCTCCCAGCTTTTTGAAATCTATGACTGGGCGGCTCAGGCGGGAATTGCCAATGTCTCGTTGGATGTGTTGCAAAAACCGCGCCCATCCCAAACGCCCGCCGAGCCTGCCGACGTCAGACGATAAGCAGCATCCCCGTGTGCCGCTTCGTGGACAAAAATATTTTTCCCGAGACACCACCTTCCCCGTTGTAAGCCGTTTGCCGCTACTTTGTCTTGCAGCCATGTCCAAACCCCTGCCCTCTTTATCCAAACCCTTCCTGCGCTTCTTCTCCTCATTTTTTGCGTTTGCCGGACTCGGTGCCCGCGCCGCGACGCCATCCCATCCGGCACCCGATCCGTCCGCAGGCACATCGCATACCTTCGCTGTCGGCGACACCGACTTCCTGTTCGACGGCAAGCCTGTCGTCCTGCGTTCGGGTGAGATCCATTACCCGCGCACGCCGCATGAATACTGGCGCGACCGCCTGCGCAAAGCAAAGGCGATGGGGCTGAACACCGTCTGCACCTACATCTTCTGGAACGTCCACGAAGCCGCTCGCGGCAAATGGGATTTTTCCGGCGAGGCTGACGTGGCGCAATTTTGCCGGATCGCCAAGGAAGAAGGCCTATGGGTGATCATCCGCCCCGGCCCCTACATCTGCACGGAGTGGGATTTCGGCGGCTATCCCGGCTGGCTCCTCGCCGACCGCACGACACGCGTGCGCACCACCGACCCGAAATTCATGGCTCCAGCGCGCCAATACATCCTCAAAGTTGGTGAACAGTTGCGCGAACTGCAAATCACGCACGGGGGGCCTATCATCATGGTGCAAGTGGAAAATGAATACGGCTCATTCGGCAGTGATGCGGCCTTCAAAAAAGCGCACGCCGACTGGCTGCGCGAAGCGGGCTTCAATGTGACCCTGTTCACCTCCGACGGGCCTGGTGCAGACCAGCTCCGTGGCGGCTCGCTGCCGGGCATCACCGCCACCGTCAACTTCGGGAGCAGTGCCAAGGGTGCGTTTGCTTCGTTGAAAAAATTCCACCACCCCGCGCCACGCATGATTGGCGAATTTTGGGTGGGCTGGTTCGACGCCTGGGGCAAAAAGCACATCACCAC
Source organism: Puniceicoccales bacterium (assembly GCA_031284845.1). Taxonomy (GTDB): domain Bacteria; phylum Verrucomicrobiota; class Verrucomicrobiia; order Opitutales; family UBA953; genus CALNBE01. Next base: position 2,179 of record JAITXH010000203.1, read on the forward strand.
CCGCGCTGCCGACAAAGCGCGTGAACTGGATTGGGCACTGAGAAACGGCGTTTCAGTGAACATCTATATGTTCCATGGCGGCACCAATTTCGGCTTCATGGCTGGAGCCAACGGAAATCAGTGCAATGATTTTGCCGTGGACACCACCAGCTACGATTACTCGGCGGCGCTCGATGAAGCAGGCAATCCCACGGACAAATACTGGCGCTTCCGCGAAGTCATCCAAAAGAATTTTCACAGAGAAAAACTTCCGCCACCACCGGAAGCGAAGCCATTGCAGAATTTGCCACCGATGCGCTTAACTCCGATGCTCAATCTCGATACCTTCATCAGCGCCTTCACTCCCATATGCGCCGATGAACCGAAGAGCATGGAAGAACTCGGCCAAAGCCTCGGTTTCACGCTCTACCGCACCACCGTGCGCGGCCCGTTGGAAGGCACACTCGATCTCGCCAAAGTGCGCGACTACGCGGTCGTCCTGTTGGACGGCAGGCGCGTCGGCGTCCTCGACCGCCGCCTCAACCAGCACAAGCTCGAACTCACTATCCCCGATAACGCGCATACGCTCGACATCCTCGTTGAAAACCTCGCCCGCATCAATTTCGGGCGCGACATGCTCGACGAAATCAAAGGACTTGTTGCGACACCGACGCTCGCCGGGAAGAAACTCAACGGATGGGAGATGTGGCCTCTCCCGCTCGACTCGGAACAACTCGGATACGGGGCGACGAACACCACGCCGCGCAAGGTCACTCCTGCTGTGCCCGGCAAGATCACTTTTTGGCACACCATGTTCGATGCCGCCGACACCAAGCGGGACACCTTTCTCGATATGAGCACATGGGGCAAGGGCGTCGTCTGGGTGAACGGCCACAACCTTGGCCGCTTCTGGAACATCGGCCCGCAGCAATCGCTCTACCTCCCCGCCGCATGGCTGCTCGAAGGACGCGACAGGGAAACTCCCCGCAATGAAATCATCGTCCTTGCGCTCGACGACCCCACCGAACCGCTTGTCCAAGGTCTCGACAAGCCGCTATGGGTGAGCGCGTGAGCACCGTGCAGCACAAGAGGGCAGGTTCAAAACCTAGCCTACTTCGCGCCCCTGTGCCCCATTTTGGAGTAGCGGCGCTTCGCGCAAGCGAATCGTGAACAGGTTTCAAATCTTATTTCAGGATTTGTAACAAAATGGAAAACAGGATGTTGCGAAATTGTCATTTGTAGTGTCAGTTTTGTGGCCCGTGCTCTCTTGGTAGCGTTGAGAGTAATGGCGCGAACGCATCTTGAAATACCCAGAACGATTGCAAAGTGTTCCATTATTATAATACTCAAGGGCATCTTTTGCGATTGAGACCTGCATGGAAGCCAATTCCTTGCGAAGTTCGCGACTCTC
>JAITXH010000017.1 GCA_031284845.1 Puniceicoccales bacterium
AGTCCGGAAAGCGGCGCGGAAATCGTGGGCGAGGAAGCCCGCGTAGGCGAGGCCAGCCCGATGGGGTCGGTGGTGCTTTCCTGGCACGAGGTGCTTCAAGCGGGATTGTTCGCCGGAAATGGCCACAATGTCGTGTTGCATGAATTTGCGCACCATATCCGCCCATCGGGGGCGAAGTTGTTGGCCGAATTGGAGGCCGGATTCCGCCGCCTTCGCGCCAACCCGACGGATGAGCCGGTGCTCGACGAATACGGCGCAGAAAACCGCGACGAATTTTGGGCGGTTTCCGTGGAGGCGTTTTTTGAGGATTCCCGGAGACTCGAAGAGACGCATCCGGAATGGTATGCGGCGTTGTCGGCGTTTTTTGCGTTGGACCCGGCGCAGTGGGGATGAGCTGCCGCCGCCCGGCATCGGGGAAAAGACGGCTCGACTAAGCGTGGAATCCGAATTGAATGCCGCCCCTTACGAATGAGTGACCTGTCAAAAATCCGAAACTTCTGTATCATCGCCCATGTGGATCATGGTAAAACCACCTTGTCCGACCGACTGCTTGAACAAACACAGACCGTCGAGAAACGTCAGATGAAAGAGCAGCTCCTCGATGCCATGGATCTTGAACGCGAAAAAGGCATCACCATCAAATGTCACCCCGTCACCATGCTCTACAAGGCCCGCGACGGGCAGGAATACACGTTCAACCTTATTGATACCCCCGGGCATGTGGACTTCTCCTACGAGGTCTCGCGTTCGCTCGCCGCCTGCGAAGGGGCGTGCCTGCTCATAGACGCCTCGCAGGGAGTCGAGGCACAGACGGTCGCCAACGCAACGTTGGCCATGCAGCAGAACCTCGAAATCATTCCGATTATCAACAAAATTGACCTCCCCAGCGCTCATCCCGAAGAGACGCGCCGCCAAGTCGAAGATGTGCTCGCCATCCCCGCAGACGACGCCGTGCTCGCGTCCGGCAAGTCGGGAATCGGGATTGTGGAAATTCTGGAGAGCGTCGTGCGGCGCGTCCCGCCCCCGCGCTGGGCGGATTATCCGCAACCGCGCGCCCTCATTTTCGACAGCCTCTTCGACACTTACAAGGGCGTCATCGCGTATGTGCGCGTCTTCTCCGGTTCGTTCAAGCCGGGCGATTCGATTCAACTCATGGCGAACAATGCCAAGAGTGTTATCAAGGAGGTCGGTGTTTTCTCCCCGAAGCCCAAAACGATTGATGTCCTTGAGCCGGGAGCCGTGGGCTACATCGTTTTGAATATCCGAGAGGTCGCTGATGTCAAAATCGGCGATACGGTCACGCACACCGCTAACCCCTCCACGACGCCGGTTCCCGGGTTCAAGGAAGTGCGCCCGATGGTCTTTTCGGGCGTCTATCCCATAGACACCGCCGAATACGAGAAGCTGAAAAACAGCCTCGCAAAACTGGCAATCAACGACGCCGCGCTCACCTACACCTCGGAAAGTTCGGTCGCGCTGGGGTTTGGGTTTCGTTGCGGGTTTCTTGGGCTTCTCCACATGGAAATCATCCAGGAACGCCTGCGCCGCGAATACGACCTCGACATCATTTCCACCTACCCTTCGGTGATTTATCGCGTGTTCACCGCCGACGGAAAAATGACCCTCGTGGATAACCCGTCCTTCATGCCCGACCCTTCGGAAATTGAACACATTGAGGAGCCGACGATTAAGGCGCGCATTCACATTCCGTCGTGGTGTATCGGAGACATCCTCGCGCTCGTCATGGAGAAACGCGGGAGCTGCGACCACACGGACACGATTGACGGCGATCGCGTGATGCTCACTTGCACGTTGCCGTTGAACGAGATTCTTGTGGATTTCAATGACCGCTTGAAGTCTATCACTCGCGGTTATGGTTCGTTGGACTATGAGTTGGGGGACTACATTACTTCCGACTTGGTAAAGATGGATGTTCTTGTTCAGGAGGAGGCGGTGGATGCCTTTTCGAGTATTGTTCACCGGCAAAAAGCGGAGACCCGTGGGCGGGCGATATGTGAGCGTTTGAAGGAGCTTCTTCCGCGGCAGCTATTTAAGATACCGATACAAGCGGCGATTGGCGGGAAGATTATTGCCCGGGAGACTTTGAGTTCGGTGGGCAAGGATGTGACTGCCAAGTGTTATGGCGGCGACATTACCCGCAAGCGCAAGTTATTGGAGAAGCAGAAGGAGGGCAAAAAGCGCATGAAGCAGATCGGCAAGGTTTCGATTCCGCAGGAGGTGTTTACCCGGATTCTGCGGAATGACAGCTAACGCGTTGGACAATAAAAAACCTCGAGTATAATCACGGGGTCTTCGCCATTTTGCGGAACGAGAGGGACGCGGGAAGTGCGGCAGCGGGAGCGGCGAACATTGCGAAACACTCAAAACGGATCGGACGCAGACACCTTCACGATTTCGCACGAAAAACGCGAACAAGGCACCAAACAAAGAGGGTGCCTACGAATCCGACAGAAACCAACATCGCTGCCCAGCCTCCCGGAGTAAGCCCTTCGGAAAGACCGGACTGCGCCCCGGCAACGAGCAACGGGAAAGCGGAAAAATCAGAGAGTAATGCACTCATTTCGTGGCAACGTTGTGAGCGATAAAAAGCAGGAGTCGAGAACTAAAATACCGGCTCACACTCCACGCCTCCGCAAACGAGAGGAGATGCACCGCAACGCCCGCAACATTTGCCCGCAGTTTGGCAGTTTATTTCAGGAAAGGCTGTTGCGTTCCCGGGAACATGTCCCCGAAATCGGACATTTATAATAGTTCGCGAAAAAATTGCGCAAAAAACAACATGGACAATTCCTTGCAAGCCCACCTCCCGATCCTCGTTCAAGTCGTCATTGGCGCTGCGTTGCCGGTGCTCACCCTTGTTGCCAGCCATGTTTTCGGACAACGAGTACATAAGAAAAACCGGACTCCGGCCAGAGACGCCCCCTACGAATGCGGCATTCAAGATAGTGCCGCCACCACGCCACACCCGCGCTTCGCCGTCAAATTTTACGTGACCGCGATGCTCTTCATCCTCTTCGATATCGAGGTCGTTTTCCTCATTCCGTGGGCACTTAGCTTCCGCGAATTAGCCGCGCACTCCATCGCCGTCGCCTTGCCTTCTGCCGCGTTTATCGGCTTGCTCGCTTTCGGTCTCCTCTACGAACTCAAGAAGGGTGCCCTCGAATGGGACAAACCCGAACTCCACCGCTCACCGTCATGCAAATAGAACGCTTTCTCTCTCCAC
>JAITXH010000050.1 GCA_031284845.1 Puniceicoccales bacterium
ATCGAAGATACCCGGCTGATAGAACTTGCAAAACGACACAACAACACCATTTCTCCCCCGTTTTCCATATGTCCAACACCAAAACCATCAAAATCACACCATTGGCAGATCGCGTTCTCGTCGAAAGCATCGACGAAGGCGAACAAGTCAAAGGGGGTATCATCATCCCCGATTCCGCTAAGGAAAAACCACAGGAATACAAAGTCGTCGCCGTTGGCCCAGGCAAACTGGACGACAAAGGCGTCCGCAAACCTTTGAAAGTGAAGGTCGGCGACATCGTCCTGACTTCGCAATGGGGCGGCACCGAAGTCAAAATTAACGACAAGCCCTACAAGCTCGTCGGCGAAGACGACCTGCTCGCCATCGTGCGCTGATACCACTTCTGGAATCAGGTGTGCTTTAGAAGCGGCGGCGGCCTCACTGCGGTGAGGACGCCGCCGCTTCTTGTCTTGGCACACTTCGCGCTGCACCTGTTTTTGCCTCCCAGACCTAATTTGGCCGAGAGCTAAAAGCATTGGGATCTATCAAGCAGCGCGTGGAATATGCGGGTTACCGGCTGGGACGTTCTTCCCCGGTCAAACGCCCGTCTTCTAAAAGCAAAATCCTGTCTGCGATATCGAGGATGCGGCTGTCGTGCGTCACGAGCACAATGGCCACTCCGTTGCGACGTGCCAGATTTTCCAGCAAATTCACGGCTTCGCGTCCGGTCTGTTTGTCCAGAGACGCTGTCGGTTCGTCGGCAAGCACGAGACTGGGCGAAGAGACCAGGGCACGCGCAATTGCAACGCGCTGGTTTTGTCCGCCAGACATATGTCCGGGACGCTTGTTAGCTTGGTCTGCCAAACCGACTTTCTCCAGCATGGCCAATGCCGCCGCATGCGCAGATGCCGCATTGTGGCGTGCGTCATTTATCAGCGGCATTTGCACATTCTGAGATGCCGTGAGCGATTTGAGCAAATGGTGTGATTGGAAAATGAACCCTATACCGCGCCGCAGCACCACCAACTCGTGCGCCGATGCGGCGGTCAGTTCCCGTCCGTTCACTTTCAATGACCCTGACTGCACAGCCCGCTGTGCTCCGAAGAGTTTAAGAAGTGTGGACTTGCCCGATCCAGACGGCCCCATGACAAACACGATCTCTCCGGGGAAAATATCTACCGTAATGTCTTGCAGCACTCGCTGCCGCTGGCCGCCTTCTTCAAACCAATAGCTGAGCTTGTTTGCGGAAAGGACAGGGACCGGTGCGGCACCGGGAGTGAAATTTTCAGGACACATAAACGAAGTTACTGCGGCGAATTTATTTATTGAGCGATGAGGAAACGCGACGGTTTTAGCAACAGCCAGCTTACAGTGCGGTCTTTATCTGCACAACGTCATGCGGGGAGGCTTCGCGCTGTCCCGCAGGCGAGACGCGGACATAGCGCGCCTTCGTGCGCAGTTCGGCGAGATCGACGGCTCCGAGATAACCCAAGCCGCTCTGCACTCCTCCGGCCAGCAACGCCAGCACATGGGTGACTGAGCCGGATACCTCTTTTAAAGCTTCAATGCCTTCTGCGGTCACTTTGTTCAGCTTATTATCCCGCGTGAGTTGGTGTCCGTAGCGTGAGGCGGAGCCTTTTTTCATCGCCTCAAGGCTGCCCATGCCGCGGTATTCTTTGTAGAGCTTGCCGTCTATTTCCAATATCTTGCCCGGCGCTTCTTTGCACCCGGCCAACATGCCGCCGAGGATAACGGCGTCAGCCAGCGTGAGTGCTTTCACGATATCGCCGCTTTTGTTGATGCCGCCGTCCGCTATGAGGCGCACGCCCTTCTTGGCGGCGACGCGTGAAGCCGTATAAAGCGCGGTGAGCTGCGGGACGCCCACGCCGGCCACGAGGCGCGTGGTGCAAATGGAGCCAGGCCCCTGCCCTATTTTTATGGAGTCGGCCCCGGCTTCGGCGAGAAACTCAACGCCTTCGCCACTCGTCACATTACCGGCGATGAGCGTGAGGCGCGGAAATTCCCGGCGGATCAGACGCACGGCATCACCTACGCCCTTGGACAAGCCGTGCGCAGTTGACACTGCCACGGCGTCAAGCCCCTCGGCGACGAGTGCGCCGAGGTGGGCAACGAGGTGATCGCTGTCTATTTCCCCATCCGGTCTGCGGGGCACGGACACGGCGGCACCGGCACGCAAGCGGAATTGGTCGTCGCGCGTGGGGCGCAAGGCGGCTTTGGCATCGGCGGTGATGCTCTCGATGTCGGACAGCGTAAAGAGGCCTTGCAGGTTGTCTTTGGCATCTACGACGAGGAGTTTGTTGATTCCGACGTGTTCAGAAAAATAGCGATCTGCGGTGGCGATGGGGTCTTTGCCCAAATCGCGGTCGAGAATGGTGCGCACGTCTTTGCGCGGGGTCATCGCGGCGGCGACGGCGAGGTGCTTGTGGCGCTCTTTGACGACACTGCCACGCAGGAGTCCGAGCAGCTTGCGGGATTTATCCACGACGGGGAATGAGGTGAACTTGTAGTCCTGCACATCTATGAGGTGGAGGATGTCTGCGATGGTCTGCTCGGGGGTGACGGTGACCGGCTCGTCAATCATGCCGTGAATGTGGCTTTTGACTTTGCGGACGCGGCGCACCTGCTCGGCTTCACTCATATTGTAATGGATGAGGCCGAGACCGCCGTTAAGCGCCATGGCGATGGCCATCTTGGACTCCGTCACGGTATCCATATCCGAGGAGATGATCGGCAGCGAAAGTGAGAGCCGGTCGGAAAGCACGGTATCGAGACGCGTCTGGCGCGGCAGCACTTCGGTATAGCGCGTGGCGAGCGAAACATCGTCGTAGGTAAGCGCCTCGCAGGCATTTTCCGGGAAAAAAGCGGAAGCCGCTTTATAGAAAAGTTCGTCTTCGTTATATGGCGGAGTGGTCTGTGTATTGCGTGATGTGCCCATGGTGGTGGTGATTTCCCCGAATGCGGGTAAATGGCGTCGGGGGCGCTGGCAATGTCTTTTTCCGGGAAAAATCAGAAACTAATTTCCATTCTTTCAGCCTGCTTGCGGCAGACGGGTTTAAGTTGCGCTCAGCAGCGTCTTCGCTTTTCTGCCGCTACATGGATTGGCAAAATATCGCGCTCAGTACCGCCTATGCCCTCGCAATGGTCGTGGTCGTGATGACATTTGCGGGCTACTCAGTGGTGGTCGAACGCAAGGTTGCCGGATGGATACAAGGCCGCCCTGGACCGAATCGCACGACGTTTCCGCTGATAGCCGCCATCCCGCTCTTCGGACGTTTCGCGCAGCGGCTCGGGCTTATCCAGTTGCCCGCCGACGGGGCAAAGTTCCTGTTCAAGGAAGATCCGGTGCCCGCGCATGTTAATAAATTCTACTACTTCCTCGCGCCCTGTCTGGCACTGGCTCCCGCACTCGTCACACTGGTCATGTTGCCATTCGGCGAATATACTGGCGGCGACGGACGCGCACAGCCGCTCATGTTGTGCAATGTGGATACTGGTTTTTTGTTCATGTTTGCGGTATCTTCGCTTGGCGTCTATGGCATCATTCTCGCTGGGTGGGCGGCCAATTCCAAATACCCGTTTCTCGGTGCTATCCGCGGTTCAGCCCAGCTCATCTCCTACGAGTTGACACTGGGGCTTTCGGTGTTGCCGGTCGTGCTCGCCACAGCGCGTCCGGGCGTAGCCAGTCCGCTTAACCTTTTCGCCATCGTGCAAGAACAAGGTGCGTTTTGGAATCTTTTCACGCAACCGCTTGGCGCATTTTTGTTCCTCTCCGCCGTTTTTGCCGAGTCCAACCGACAACCTTTCGACATGCCGGAATCGGAAACGGACCTTGTGGGTGGTTTTCACACCGAATACGGCAGTTTCAAATTCGGGCTTTTTTTTGTGGGAGAATATGGGCACATGCTAATCGGAAGCGCACTTTTCATCTTGTTCTTCCTCGGTGGCTGGCATCTGCCCTTTGTGCCTGCGGCCCTCATCGGCACCGGCATCGCAGGCACGGCGCTCGGTATCGCTGTCTTTTTGGCAAAATTGTTTTTCATGGTGTTTTTTTTCGTCTGGGTGCGCTGGACGGTGCCGCGGTTCCGTTACGATCAGGTGATGCGCATCGGCTGGACACGTCTGCTGCCGCTGGCCTTGCTGAACTTAATTGTCTATCTTGTCGTTTTTACAATTTGGCCGGAATAGTTCACCAAACCGGAACCAAGCCGTGTTTTTGACAGGAAACGGCTGCTTGCATTTTTGAGGCACAGCACTATCGCCCGTCGCATGAACGCCGCCACCAGTCTATCTGACGACGCACTGCACGAAACATTGCGCACTCGCTTCGGGTTTAGTGCGTTCCGGCAAGGGCAAATTGAAGTCATCCGCAAGCTTGCCGCCGGGGAGTCCGCTCTCGCCATCTTTCCCACTGGCGCAGGAAAGAGCCTCTGCTACCAACTCAGCGCATTGCTCTTCGACGGCATCACCGTCGTCGTCTCGCCGTTGATCGCGTTGATGAAGGACCAAATTGACTTCCTCGCCGGGCACGGCGTCCCCGCTGTGCGTCTCGACTCTTCTCTCTCAGCCGCCGAGTATCGTGCCGCAGACGATGCCTTGTTCGGCGGCTCGGTAAAGCTCCTCTATGTCGCGCCAGAACGTCTCTCCAATGAGCGTTTTCTCCAAAAACTCCGCCGCCTTTCCATCGCCCTCATGGTTGTTGACGAGGCACACTGCATCTCCGAATGGGGGCACAACTTCCGCCCGGACTACATGAAGCTCGCCCGCCTCGCCCGCACCTTGTGCGTCGGACGGGTGCTCGCACTCACTGCCACCGCCACGCCTGCCGTAGCCGACGATATCTGCCGTGAATTCGGCATCACCGAAGACGCCCGCGTCCACACAGGCTTTTACCGTCCCAACCTGACCCTGCTCGCCTCGACGTGCAGCGAAGCCGCCAAACGAACCAACACCCTTGTTGAGCGCCTGCAAACGCGTGCGCCAGGTGCTACCATCGTCTACGTCACCCTCCAGCATACCGCAGAAGAAGTGGCCGCCATCCTCGCCGCAGCCGGCTTCTCCGCCCGCGCCTACCATGCCGGAATGGAGGCCGAAGCACGCACCGCCGTGCAAGACTGGTTCATGGCAGAAGCCGCGCCCATCGTAGTCGCCACGATCGCCTTTGGCATGGGTATAGACAAATCCGGAATCCGCTACGTCTATCACTACAATCTCCCAAAAAGCCTTGAAAACTACTCTCAGGAAATCGGACGCGCCGGGCGCGATGGACAGCCCGCCACCTGCGAAATCCTCGCTTCCGCCGCCGACATCACCGTGCTTGAAAACTTCACCTATGGCGACACGCCCGACACCGCCGCTGTCAACGGCCTCGTGGACTCCATATTGTTTGATGCCGCCACGGGCACACTCCGGCGCGAAGGCGACTTGTTTGACATCTCGGCCTACGAGCTTTCTTACATGCACGATGTCCGCCCGCTCGTCGTCAACACCCTCTTGACCTATCTGGAGTTGGAAGGTGTCATCCAGACGACAGCCCCCTTTTACACCGAATACCAATTCCAACCGCGCCGCTCTTCTCAGGAAATCTTTGCCCGCTTCAATGCTGATCGCGCCGCCTTTTTGAAACGCCTTTTCCAATGTGCTAAAAAGGGTGTTACGTGGTTCACTCTCGACATCGAAGACGCGGCACAACGCATCGGTGAGCCACGCGACCGCCTCGTGAGTGCCTTGACCTACCTCGAAGAACAGGGCGATCTCACGCTGAAGGTAGCCGGGCTTCGCCACGGCTACCGCTTTTTACGTCTCCCGCCAAACGCCGAGGGAACGGATGACGCCGGAGGAGGCGCAGGACTCAAACGCAGCCTTCTTGAGCGTTTTGCCACCCGCGAACGCAACGACATAACCCGCGTCCGCCAAGTGCTAGAACTCATCAATTCCCCCGGTTGCATCGTGCGCCGCCTGCTCGCACACTTTGGAGAAATCCGCGAAAACGATTGCGGGCATTGCGGCCCCTGTCTTAGCGAGGCTCCCGCAGGACTTGCGGCGACGCCTTCAGGAGAACCGGATGCCGGGCGCTTGTCGGCGTTACCAGCTGATTTTTCAGCCTTGCGCAAGGCACATCCTGACGCCTTGAATTCGCCGCGCCAATGTGCCCGTTTTTTGTGCGGCCTCAGCTCGCCGCGCACTACCCGTGCTAAACTTTCCCGCCACCCTCTTTTCGGGAAGCTCAGCGCGGTGCCGTTTCAGCAGGTAATGGCCTGCTGTGAAAAATAACAGGACATGGAAACAGAGAGGATAACATTTTTTATGGCACGTAATTTTCTTGGAATTGACCACGGTGATCGTCGCATCGGATTAAGTTACGGTGACGATATCGGCATCGCTGTGCCCATACCGGCAGCAGTCGAAAAGACTGACGAAGAACGTATGGCACACATCGCTATGGAAATACAACGCCGGCGCATCACAGAACTGGTGGTCGGGTATCCGCTCAACATGGATGGCACAGCCGGGCCACGCACGGTGGTGGTGGATGAATTCATTGTCGGTCTGGAGGCGCGCTTCAAATTGCCTGTCCACCGGGTGGACGAAGGGCTGTCGAGCGTGGAAGCAGAGTCATCGTTTTCGTCGAAGCAGCGTGGGCGTTCGTTGCGGGAACGGCAGAAACACCGGGCAACAGGTGACCTGGATTCTAGAGCAGCGACAGTGATTTTACAGGATTTCCTGAATACGCAGGGTTTTTTCTAATTGAATCTCCGCAGACGGCAGGAGATGATGCAGAAAAATAAATTGCTTCGCGCCTTGCCTTCTTAGTGACATGCTGCATAACAACCAAAGCAACCTTGCTTTGCTTTACGTCCACCAAACACAACGACGATACGCATGAAAATTTCACTTAAGCTCGAATACGCCTGTCGGGTACTGGCACAAATGGGACGTCTTTACGGAGGCGGGCAACTCGCTCATATCGAAGAGCTTGCCAAAATAGAAGCGGTTCCGCAAAATTATCTTGTTCAGATATTGAATGAGTTGCGCACAGGCGGTCTCCTGTTGAGCCGCCGCGGTAAGCAAGGCGGCTATACGCTCGCCAAGCCGCCCACGGAGATTTCGCTGCACTCGATAGTGACCATTATTGACCCGGACTTGCTCGAATCCAAAGTCAGCTTGAAGGGGCAATCTGGCACACAGGTAGCTGAGGTCTGGGCGGATATTTCCAGTAAATTCAAAAAGGCACTCCAAAAGGCTACTCTGGCCTCTCTGATCTCCCGCTACAACGCAGCAGCGCTGTATGATATTTAACCGGTATATCTTGCAGAAATTCGCCCGGCTTTACCCAATCTTTTGGCCGATTGCCTGTTCCTTGGAAAATTTGAGGAGCAATCGGAGTCAGAGCCAGCGCCGCATCCCGCCCGTGCCGCAGCTTGCCCGTTGATTTTTATTTTTCGCGATGCGGACTCCTCCCCGTTACCCCGACTCGGAATTGGCCAGCATGAGCAGTTGGGCGCTCGTGCGCACGGGGAAAGCATTCGCAGCCTCCGGTGCCGTTGAAAACCTTAAGTGGGATTTCCCAGAACTCACCGGAGTAGTCCTCGACAATGCGGTCAGGCTGGCCGTCCGTGTGGATTTCCGCTCCCAGGCCCTGCCCGCCAATCACTGCGAATGTCCGGCGGGAAAACAGCGCCGGTTTTGCGCCCATGCGCTCGCCCTTTATTTTCAATACTGGCAATCCCCGCCGCCTGAACCACCACCACTACAGCCTCCGCCCGTATCTGCCCAGGAACGCCGCTCTCCTGTGCCGTCGCGACAACACGTTGCCGCATTCTCCGTGCGAGTGGATGGTTCTCCGCAATACCTCGCGATTCGCGTCCCGTCCGGCTCAGACCTGATCCGCGCTACTGTGCTCGACCACTTGAAGCGCCATGGCTTTCAGCCTGATTTCAACAACGGCACATGGTGGCTGCGCGACAAACACCGCGTTCTCTCTTTTCTGGCCGCGCACGGGACGGAACTTTCCGGCGCGTGGCATGCACAATTCACCCCTGGATTTCTCCAACGCACGGCGTGCATTTCCACAGCCAAACTCGCCGCTGAAGCGACTACGACAGGTAATGGGAAACATGCTTTTTGCGCACGAATAGAGGCGGGGAAAGCGGTCTCGGAAGAGGAACTGCGTATCGCACTTGCCCGGGGACAAAACTATGTCGAAACCTCTTCCGGGAAAATCGTCCTCCTCCCGCCTGCCCTGCTTGCTGCGGCTGTCGAGCTTACCCGGCGGCTTCACGCCGAAAATACCGATGCCGCCCTCTCGCCGCACATGGAGTGTGTCGTGGGAGCAGCGGAGTTGGCCGGCATTGAAAATACACTAGAGAACCTTGCCATCCCGTTCACCCCGCCGCAAGCATGGCGCGAGCGCAGTATGGCACTGCGCAATCCGGGCACACTTCTTCCAGTGCCTGCCAGCCCTGCTTTGCAAAACTGCCTGCGGCCCTACCAGCAAATCGGCGCAGCCTGGCTCTGGCACCTTTACCAACTCCGGCTTGGCGGCGTGCTCGCCGATGAAATGGGCCTCGGCAAAACTGTGCAGGCACTCGCTTTTCTCGATGCACTCGGCAACAAGGAGAACAACGAGGATGGACAAAATAAAAGGGGTGTTCCGTTGGGTGAAAAAACAGAGGCAGCAAAAGCCGGGACTCTCTCGCGGGCACCATCGCTCGTCGTTTGCCCGGCTGCGCTCGTGGAAAATTGGTGCCGCGAAGCCGCCCGCTTTGCTCCGTCCGTCGCCATCTACCGCCACCACGGCACATCCCGCGCTCGCAATGCAGACGCCTTGCCGCCCGCCGGTGTTGTCGTCACCAGCTACGGCACGCTTAACAGGGACATCGCGCTATTCCGCGAGTGCCCCTGGCAAGTCATCATCGCCGATGAAGCTCAACATATTAAAAACCGCCGTTCTCAAAATGCAAAAAGCCTGCGTACCTTGCACGCCGCAGGGCGCTTCGTGCTGACTGGCACTCCAGTGGAAAACAGCCTCGAAGACTTGCGCTCCCTCTTCGCCTTCCTCATGCCGGGCTATCTCCCGAAGCCACCACCGGGAACCGTCTTCCGCGATGACCGTCTGCATCTCGATGACATTATCCGTGAAAAAACAGCTCCATACATCCTCCGCCGCACCAAACGCGCCGTTGCTCCAGAATTGCCTGAAAAAGTCGAACAAACTATCTACTGCGAACTCGAAAGCGCCCAGGCCGCCCTTTACAAGGAGTGGCAGGAACGAAGCCGCGCCGAGATTTTCGAAATGGAGATGGGCGGTGCCGCTGAAGGGCATGTCCGGATGGCCGCATTCAGCCACCTTTTGCGTCTGAGGCAGATATGCGCTGAACCACGCCTGCTTTCACCGGAACTCACCGCAAACGATTCTGCCAAATGGCGTGCTCTTCAGGAAATTCTCGACGAAGCAGTGGATGGCGGACACCGCCTCCTTGTATTCTCTCAATTCGTAGAAGTGCTCCGTCATTTGAGCCATGAGTTGACGGCCAGCGGCGTCTCCTACTGCTACATGGATGGTGCCACGCGGGATCGGCAAGCCGAGTGCGATCGTTTCAACGCAAGCACCTCAATTCCCGTGTTTCTCATTTCGCTAAAAGCGGGCGGCACCGGGTTGAACCTGACCGGTGCAGACACCGTTGTGCATTTTGACCCGTGGTGGAATCCTGCCACAGAAGCACAAGCCACCGATCGCACTCATCGCATCGGACAAACGCGCACGGTGACAAGCCTGAAGCTGATTGCGGCAGGCACGGTTGAAGAACGCGTGCTGGAACTTCAACGCTCTAAAGCCGGACTGCTTCGGGATCTCTTTGCCGGCAATAATGAGACAAGCATGGTGCCTGAAATGGCAGAGCTGAAAGCGCTGCTGGAGTGATCTCAATCCAAACATTTCACACAAAACGAGAAGACGTTACCCGATCGTTTGAGTGTCCGTCGTCTGCGACCTCCCCCCCCAAAAAAAATACGCGCACTCTGTGGTGCGCGTAACGTGATAATGGATGAAGCAAGGGTGTATGCGGGAATGGTCCCGCATCACCTTGCGAAAATCGGCATCATTCGGGATGGTCGAACGGGAACTGAGTAGAGTGATGCGGACGGACAGAAGTGGTCGGTTCCGCTGCAATTTCCTTGCGGAACTGATCAAAGCCGGGGCCGGAAGTGTCCAGTTCGCCTTCAAAAAAGCCGTGTAACTGCCGGATGCGCGTCGGGTGGCGCATTTTGCGCAGGGCCTTTGCCTCGATCTGGCGAATGCGCTCGCGTGTCACTTTGAAGAGTCGTCCGACTTCTTCCAAGGTGCGCGGGTATCCGTCTTTGAGACCAAAACGCAGAGAGAGCACTTGCTGTTCCCGCGGCGCAAGCGAGGTCAGCACATCTACGATTTTTTCACGCAAAAGGCTGTTTGAAGCCATATCGTAGGGATTTTCTGCTCCCTTATCTTCGATGAAATCTCCAAAAGAAGTATCTTCACCATCGCCCACGGGGCTTTGCAGCGAAATAGGCTGCTGCGCCATTTTCATGATTTGCTGCACGCGCTCGACCGGCATTTGCATCTCGTTGGCGACTTCTTCGGGCGTTGGTTCATGACCGAGTTCCTGAAGAAGCTGCTTCTGGATTTGCATGACCTTGTTCAAAGTCTCAATCATGTGAACAGGGATACGGATGGTGCGAGCTTGATCAGCGATAGCACGCGTAATCGCCTGCCGGATCCACCAAGTGGCATAGGTGGAGAACTTGTAGCCGCGGCGGTATTCGAATTTCTCGACAGCCTTCATAAGCCCCATGTTGCCCTCTTGGATGAGATCGAGAAAGGAAAGACCGCGATTGGTGTATTTTTTTGCGATGGAGATAACGAGCCGCAAATTTGCCTCAACCATGTCAGTCTTGGCCTTATGGGCATCACGCAAAGCAGAACGCACCTGAGAAATAACGCCGAGAAGTTCGGTTGCGCTGATACGATGCTGGCGTTCGACTTCCCGGGAACGTGCTTCAATGACTTCAGGATTGAGGTGGCGCGCGCGACGGTCAGCGCGTGCGATCAGCGCTCTGGCTTCCACGATTTCCTGACATTCGCGGATGACTGGAAGGAATTTTTCCAGCCACTCTTCAAAGATTTTCGTCTTAAAGCAGAACTTTTTGAGAATGGGACGCGCCTCAGCCTCCAGTTTTTTAAACCGCTTTATGCCCTTGGCGCGCACGCTTTCATCGGCCCCGTTTTGGTGTTCGCTCCACGCCTTATCTATTTTGTTTGAGAGCGAGGCCATTTCTTCCACGGCTTTGGGGAGCACCTTGCGCAGGTAGATGTCACGACTCTCGACTTTCTTATCGAGCACAACCCGGTCAAAGCGTTCCTCTTTCACGTCGGGAAGAAGCTTGCGGGCGATGTCGAGTTGGAATGGCAACGTAAGCCAGACGGAGAAAAGTGTATCGAGAGCACGCACTTCAGCAGTCTCAATGCGTTTTGAAATTTCCACCTCCTGTTCCCGCGTAAGCAAGGGCACTTGGCCCATCTGCTTCAGATACATGCGAACGGGATCGTCCAGAATGTCCACCTGCGCGGTTTTTGCTTGTTCTTCTTCGGTCTCTTCGCGCTTCTGCTTGTAGGATTCGACGTCGTCCTCGTCAATTATCTGCACCTTGAGGTTATCAAGGATGTTCATGATATTCTCGATAGACTCGGGAATATTAGCACTTTCTGGAACGACCTGATTGATGTCTTGGATGGTGATGAAGCCTTTTTCCTTCGAGGTGCGCACGAGAGCGGAGATTTTCTCGTTAAGCACTTGCTGTTCATAGATAGGCAACGGAACGGCAACGGACACCACTGACTTTTCAGCGCTTGCAACAGAAGAAGAGACGGGTGTTTTTTTAGAGGTGGGCTTTGCCGAGGATTTTGCCAGGGGCGTTCCCTTGAGGCCAGAAGTTTTGACTGGAGGTGTTTGTGTCCTTGTCTCCTGTTTTTTTGCGTTCGGCTTCACTTCCGGCTTTTTTACGGGAGCAACGGGCACCGATTTCGCATTTGGCTTGGGAGCCGGTTTTGCGGAGGCGGGCTTCTTGGGCGGGAGGGCCTTTGCGGTCACGGTTACGGCTACCCGTTTTTCCGGGGGGTGTTTAGCCTTGCTTGGAACAGAAATGGTTTTTGACGGAGCAGCCTTAGCGGGTGCCAGCTTTTTAGCAGCGACGGGCTTAGTGGGCTGCTGCTTCGCGGGCGGGCGGGCGGGCGTCGAAGATTTTCTGGCCGGAGTATTTTTTTTCAATAGCTTAGCGGCCCCGGTGGTTGAGACGCGGAGCAAGGTGGATTTTTTCGCGGGAGATGGAGATGTTTTCTTTTTATCGGCCATGGAACGGGCTTTTGTGAAAACGAGGCTTCATGTCATTTGTGCGCAATGTTGCAACGTTTTCCTCTTCTTCTTTTCAAATGTGTTACATCGCCCAAATCTGGGGACAGGTAAAAAAATGTTGACGAACAAGCGTATTGTTGCCGAAATGTCGCGCTATGGCACGTCACCGCCGCCTTAAATCTTCACATCCCGCAGCAGTTTATCATTGTATTAGCCGTACCGTGAATGGTGAGTTCCTGTTTGACGATACTTCCAAAGAGATGCTACGTAAGCATATCCACCAGACAGCGGAATTCAGTGGAATCGAGGTCATCACCTACGCCATTATGTCCAACCATTTTCATGTGCTCGTGCGCATACTTC